>NZ_JBFUCL010000504.1:0-1748 GCF_056405255.1 Agromyces sp. P1_H4
GCCGCGTGTCCTCGCCGCGCAGGTAGAGCACGGGCGTGACCCACTCGAGCGTGCCGCGGCCGATGCCGAGGATGCCGATGCGTCCGCTGCGCACCGCCTCGTCGATGCCGCGCCCGTACGAGAGCGCCGTGTAGAAGCCGCGCGCGAACGCGATGGCGGCGACGTCGCTGATCGAGAACTGCATCGCCGCGACCGCGCGGATGCCGCTGTGCGCGAGGGCGGCCGCGGTGCCCGAGAAGAGATCGGTGGTGCCGGATGCCGCGGACTGGCACGAGTTGAGCATGACGAGCCGAGGCGTGGGCTCCGCCTCGTCGAGCAGGTCGGCGAGGCTCGACGCGGTCACCTCGTCGGCGCGGCCGTCGCGGCCGACGAACGCGAGCACGCCCTCGTCGGTCTCGGCGTCGTACGAGCCGTGGCCGATGAAGTGCAGCACGTGCCACTCCTTCTCGAGGAGCTTCGCGTGCACGCCGTCCCAGGTCACGTCGTCGAGCCATTCGAGCTCCACGCGGCCCGAGTCGAGATGGGGGCGCAGGGCCTCCTCGAGGCGCTCGCGCTCGCCGCCGACGTCGAGCGCCGGGAGTCCGCGCGGCGACGCGATCATGCCGAGGATGCGCATGGGCGGCTCGAGGGCGAGCACGGGAGGCGTGAACGAGGCCGGCACGCGACGGACGAGCGGCTCCTTGCGGCACAGGTAGGCGCCGGTCTCGGCGTCGAAGAGGGTCTCCCACGGCAGCGACGAGAGCTCGGGCGCCGTCAGGCGCAGCGCGATCTGCACGCTGGTTCCGCGTTCGGAGGCGACCGCGAGGCTCGTGCGGTAGGCGGCGAGCACGTCGCCGTGGAAGGCCGCGTCGAACAGGCGGCGGCCGACCTCCTGCACCGTCGTCTCGGTGTCCGACATCACCCGTCGCGCGGAGACCGACGACGAGAGCACGCTGGCCTCGAGGAGGGGTCGCTGGTCGACGAGCGGGGCGAGGTCGAGCGTCATCGCCTGGGTCGGCTGGCCGCCGCCCACCGACTGCAGCACCCGCACCACGTAGGAGCCTGGCTCAGGGCCGGGCCCGATCTCCAACTCCATCACCGTGTCCATGCGCGAATCCTCGCCCTCGCAMGTCGGCGCGCCAACAGTGGCTGCACTGATCTGACGCTGCGGGAGGGTCCGGAACGCGTGGACGGGCA
Organism: Agromyces sp. P1_H4; assembly: GCF_056405255.1. Lineage (NCBI taxonomy): Bacteria > Bacillati > Actinomycetota > Actinomycetes > Micrococcales > Microbacteriaceae > Agromyces > Agromyces sp. P1_H4. The sequence goes on from NZ_JBFUCL010000504.1 coordinate 1,177, forward strand.
CGCAGGCGTTCGGTCGGCTCACACGATACTCCCGAACGCGGCCGGCCGCGCCGCCGAACGCGGCGCCGGGTCGTCGCCGGCCGCGCCGCCGGGTCGCGGCCGTTCGCGTCAGTCCGCGCCGGCGACCACCGCGTTGTGCAGCTCGTCGATGTTCACGCCGAACTGCCCGATGCCGCCGCCCACGCTCGTGAGCAGCACGAAGCACACCCCGCGCGACGGCGTGACGGCGAACTCGCTGCCCGCCCAGGCGCCGTGGCTGAACGTGTCGGCGGCGAGCAGCCCCGCCGCCGAGTGCCGCAGGTTCCACGTGAAGCCCCAGTCCTGGCCGCGCGACTCGGGGTACGGTTCGAGCTTCGGGAGCCCGGCGGTGAGCGGGCGCAGCATCGCGTCGTAGCCCGCCTTCGACACGAGCGACCCGTCGTTGCGCAGCAGTGCGCTGCCGATGGCGAGCAGGTCCTTCGCCCGGCCCAGCAGACCGGCGCMCGGATGCCGCAGCGCGGCGAACGCCGGGTAGTCGAGGCCCTGCGCGGCCGCGTCGACGACCTCGTGCGGGCTCGCCGCGGCATCCGTCG
>NZ_JBFUCL010000505.1:0-1744 GCF_056405255.1 Agromyces sp. P1_H4
GTTCGAGTACGCGCTCGCGCCCGACGACACCGACGAACGGCTCATCGCGGCGATCGACATCGGCCGAGCCGTCGTCGACGTGCGCTTCGAGGGGTAGCCGGGGCATCCGGCCACCAGCCGGGCAACACCCGGGCGCCGAACGGCCGCACCGTCGCGCTCGCTTAGACTTGGTGCACCATGGCTACCTTCGGAAACCTGTCTGACCGCCTCGCCGAGACCTTCAAGAACCTCCGCACCAAGGGCAAGCTGTCGGCGGCCGACGTCGACGGCACCGTGCGCGAGATCCGTCGCGCGCTGCTCGACGCCGACGTCTCGCTCGACGTGGTCAAGCAGTTCACGGCGCACGTGCGCGAGCGCGCCCTCGGCGACGAGGTCAACAAGGCGCTGAACCCCGCCCAGCAGGTCGTGCAGATCGTCAACGAGGAGCTCGTGGCGATCCTCGGCGGGGAGCAGCGCCGGCTGCAGTTCGCGAAGAACCCGCCGACCGTGATCATGCTCGCGGGCCTGCAGGGCGCCGGCAAGACCACGTTGGCAGGAAAGCTCGCGAAGTGGCTCGTGAAGGACGGGCACACGCCCATGCTCGTCGCGGCCGACCTCCAGCGCCCGAATGCCGTGAACCAGCTGCAGGTCGTCGGCGCGCAGGCCGGAGTCCCCGTGTTCGCCCCCGAGCCCGGCAACGGCGTCGGCGACCCGGTGCGCGTCGCGAAGGACGCCGTCAAGCAGGCCGAGCGCGCCCAGCACGACGTGGTCATCATCGACACCGCGGGCCGCCTCGGCGTCGACGCCGAGATGATGAAGCAGGCCGCGAACATCCGCAAGGCGACCAACCCCGACGAGGTGCTCTTCGTCATCGACGCGATGATCGGTCAGGACGCCGTCGTCACGGCCAAGGCGTTCCAGGAGGGCGTCGACTTCACCGGTGTCGTCCTCTCCAAGCTCGACGGCGACGCCCGCGGTGGCGCCGCGCTCTCGGTCGCGTCGGTCACCGGCCGGCCGATCATCTTCGCGTCCACCGGCGAGGGCCTCGACGACTTCGAGCCGTTCCACCCCGACCGCATGGCGAGCCGCATCCTCGACCTCGGCGACATCCTGACCCTCATCGAGCAGGCCCAGCAGACCTTCGACGAGGAAGAGGCGATGAAGGTCGCCGAGAAGCTCGCGACCGAGCAGTTCACGCTCGAGGACTTCCTCGCGCAGATGCAGCAGCTCCGCGGCGCGGGCTCGATCAAGAAGATGCTCGGCATGCTGCCCGGCGCTGGCGGCATGAAGCAGCAGCTCGAGAACTTCGACGAGCGCGAGATCGTGCGCACCGAGGCGATCATCCAGTCGATGACGCTCGCCGAGCGCCGCAACCCGAAGCTCCTCAACGGCTCCCGGCGACTGCGCATCGCACGCGGCTCCGGCATGACCGTCACCGACGTGAACCAGCTCGTGCAGCGCTTCGAGCAGGCCGCCAAGATGATGAAGACGGTGGCCCGCGGCGGCATGCCGCAGAKTCCGGGCATGGGCCCGATCCCCGGCGGTGGCGGCTACGGCGGCGGCAAGCGCCAGGCGGCCAAGGGCAAGAAGAAGTCGTCGGGCTCGCGGTCGGGCAACCCTGCCAAGCGGGCGGCCGAGAACGCGGCGATCGCGTCGGGGGTCACCCCGGCCGGCCAGGGCTCGACGCCCGCCGGCTCGGGCTTCGGCCTCGGCGGCGGGGCGGGCGCCAAGGCCGCCCCCAGCGAAGAGGAGCTCGCTGCCCTGC
>NZ_JBFUCL010000506.1:0-1744 GCF_056405255.1 Agromyces sp. P1_H4
CGCGTAGGCCACGGGGTCGGCCGTGGGGCTCGCCAGTGCCAGGAGCAGGGCGAGCCGATCGGCCCACCCTCGGAACTCCCCCGCCGCCATGCGAGAGTCGTCGCAGAGCCCCTCGGTGAGCGAGTCGCCGACCGCGACGTAGCGTCGCCAGGGCGGCGCGGCCGGAGACGCATCGGATGCCGCCGCCGCGCTCGCGCCCTCGAGCAGTCCCGGGCGCGATCGCGCGGTCGTCGCGGAACCCGCCGCACGCAGTCGGCTCGGAGCATCCGTCACTCGCCCGCGTCGGCTCGTCGTGGCGGTGCCACGGGCCGTGGACGGGGTGCCCGCCACGCCGCCGTGCGCCGCGATCACCTGCTCGTAGTGATCGATGAGCTCGTCGCCGAGCACGTCCCAGCCCCGGCCCTGCACGGCCTGGCGGGCGCGGAGGCCGAAGGCGCGCCGCTTCGCATCGTCGCCCACGAGGTCGCGCACGCGCTCGCGGAACTCGACGAGGTCGCCGGGTCGGTAGAGCCAGCCGTCGACGCTCGACCGCACGAGGTCGAGCGGTCCGCCCCGTCCCGTGGCGACCACCGGCACGCCGCTCGCGAGCGACTCCTGGATGGTCTGGCAGAAGGTCTCGCTCTCGCCGGGATGCACGAACACGTCGAGGCTGGCCATGGCCACGGCGAGCGCGTCGCCCCCGAGGAAGCCCGTGAATCGGGCGTTCGGCAGCATGCGCTCGAGCGTAGGCCGCGAGGGGCCGTCGCCGATCACGACGAGTCGGGTGTTCGGCAGGTCCTCGATGGCCCGCAGGTCCTCGACCTGCTTCTCGGGTGCGAGGCGACCGACGTAGCCGACGACGACCTCACCTGCGGGCGCGACGTGGCGCCGCCATTCCGCGTCGCGTCGGGCGGGCGTGAACCTGGCCGTGTCGACGCCGCGACGCCAGATCCGCACCTGGTCGTCGGGCACGCCCGCAGCCGCGAGCCGTTCGACGGCCGAGCTCGAAGGCGCGAGGGTGACGGTGGCGCGACGGTGCAGGCGACCCAGGTGGCGGGTGAGCGCGGGGGCGGCGCCCGGGATCCCGTACCGCTCGGCGTACGACGGGATGTCGGTCTGGTAGACCGCCACCGACGGCACGCCGAGCGGCTCGGCGGCCGCGAGCCCCCGCCAGCCCAGCACGAACGGCGATGCGAGGTGCATGACGTCGACCTCGTGCTCGCGGAGCACCGCCGACAGCCGATGGACGCTCGCGAGCGTGACGCGCACGTCGGGATAGCTCGGCAGGGGCATGGAGGGAAGCAGCACCGCGTGGGCGCCGAACAGCGACTGGTCGATCGGGCCCGACCGTGGGGCGACGACCACCGACTCGTGGCCACGACGCTCGAGGTGGCGCAGCACCTGCAGGAGGGAGTGCGTCACGCCGTTCATGTGCGGGAGGAACGATTCCGCGAGGAGTGCGACCTTCACGACTCCAAGCGTGGGGGCACCCGGCGTTCCCGCGGCACCGGAACCGCCCTCCGAACCGAGGATTCATCGTCTGGTCGGATGCCGTTCGCCGACGCGTCGCCAGGGAGTCGGCTCGCGGCATCCGACCGTCAACCCCTCGTGCCGGCCGGACGAACGGAGGAGCATTGGCGTTGAAGCACGCCCGACCGTTCGAGGAGGAACGCCATGTCATCAGTCGCCCGGGTCACCACCATCACCGTCCGCTCGGAGACGAGCTTCGAGGACGCCGTCGCGACCGGTGTCGCCCGCGCCGCGC
>NZ_JBFUCL010000507.1:0-1731 GCF_056405255.1 Agromyces sp. P1_H4
GTCCGTCCGCGTGCGCGAAGATGGAACGATGACGAGAACGGTGCAGGGTGCCAACGTGCTGATCACGGGCGCGGCGGCGGGCATGGGCCGCATGTACGCCGAGCGCGCGGTGGCCGAGCACGCGGCATCCGTCACCCTCTGGGACCGTGACGCACCAGCGCTCGCCCGCACCGTCGACGAGCTCGGCGCCGTCTCGCGCGGTCGCAGCCGGGTGCAGTCCTACGTGGTCGACGTGGGTGACCTCGGCGCCATCGCGAAGACCGCGCAGCGGGTGCGGCGCGAGGTCGGCAACCCCGACGTGCTCGTGAACAACGCCGGCATCGTGCGGGGCAACCGCTACTTCTGGGAGACCGACAACGGCGAGGACACCCGTCCGACCATGCAGGTCAACGCGCTCGCGCCCATGTACATCACGCGCGAGTTCATCCCCGGCATGATCGCGAACGCGTACCGGGCCTCACGCATCGTGAACATCGCGTCGGCCGCCGGCACGCTCGCCAATCCGCGCATGGCGGTGTACGCGGCATCCAAGGCGGCACTCATCGGCTGGAGCGAGTCATTGCGGCTCGAGCTCGAGCAGGCCGATCACGGCAACGTGAAGGTCACGACGGTGACGCCGAGCTACATCTCCACCGGCATGTTCGCGGGCGCCAAGGGCCCGACGCTCACGCCCGTGCTCGACCCCGAGTTCGTCGTCGACCGGGTCTGGAAGGCGATGCTCGCCGGCACACCCCTCGTCGAGCTGCCGTGGAGCGTCGGCCTGTCGCGGGCGCTCCGGGGCCTCCTGCCCACCCGGGTGTTCGACCGGGTCGTGGGCGACGGCTTCGGCGTCTACCGCTCGATGGAGCGGTTCACCGGTCGCGACTGAGCCCGCACGCGCACGGGCTGCGGGCGGCGGCGCTGCGCGATCACGCCGAACGTCAGCGACACCGCCAGGGCGGCCGCGGCGATCACGGGCAGGAGTTCGGTGGTCATGCGGCGACCGTAGCCCCGCAAGCTGGGTGCCCGCCGCGAATCGCGTAGGCGGCTGGTGTCAGCCCTCGCCCTTCCCCTTCTTGCCCTTGTCGTCGTTGCCCTTGCCCTTGCCCTTGTTGTCGTCGTTGCTGGGCTGGCCGGCGTCATCACCGGCGGGTGCCGGGGCAGGAGCGGGAGCGGGCGTGCTCGCCACGTCGGCCGCCTCGAGATCGGCCCGCACGAGATCGATCGCGGCACGGATGTCGGACTCCTGCGTCGCGTCGACGGCGCCGTCCTCGACCGCGGCGTCGACGTCCCGCTCGAGCAGGGCGAGCTCGGCGAGCGCTCCGGGATAGTCGCCCTCGGCCGCGCGCGTCGAGATCTGCACGACCGACTCATGCATCGCCGCCGCGGTGTTCTCGCCCGATGCCGCGCACGACGAGAGGCCGAGGACCAGTGCGAGGGCAACCGCCGCGGCGGGGATCGCAGCGTGACGGGTGGCGATCCGACGCATCATCCGCTCACCGCCTCGTCGAGCTGCTGGAGGTGCACGCCGAGGTCTCCGGGCACGGCGGGCAGCGGCTCGGGCGTCGCCTCGGGCGCTGGGGCGCTGAACGCGGAGAGCAGCACCGCGGTCACCACTCCGGCGATCGCCAGCAGCAGCGCCACCGCGATGGCCGGACGCACCCAGCGCCGGCGGTCCGTGTCGTCGTGGTCGCGAGTGGCCGTCGTGCCGGTGCCGGCTCCCCGGCGCTCGGCGCTCGACCGTGCTTCGGG
>NZ_JBFUCL010000508.1:0-1726 GCF_056405255.1 Agromyces sp. P1_H4
CGGGTCGGCGGCGACGAGCGCGGGGATCGCCCGCCATGCGGTGACGACGAGGGCGAGGGCCGCAGCGCCGAGGACGCCGACGAGCAGCGCGCCGACGTGCGCGTCGGAGGCGACAGCCAGCTCGAGCGCCGCCTGCAGCATGCGGAGCATCGCGAGGAMCGGTTCGAGCACGTCGTCTCCTCTCGCTCCGCGGGCGTCGCCGCCGATGCTAGCACCGTAGGTCGGCTCCGCGCCGAGCGGCATGTCGCCGTGGAGACGGCGGCGGCTCCGTGAGCGCCGGGCGCCGGGAACACGAACGGGCGGATGACGCGACTGCGCGTCATCCGCCCGTTGCTGTGCTGGGTGGTTCAGGTGGTGCGGCTGCGGTTCCTCGTGATGAGGCCCCAGATGAGCAGCACGATGATCGAGCCGCCGATCGCGAGCAGCCACGTGCCCAGGTCCCAGAACTCGGTCAGGGGCCGGTTCAGGATCAGGCTTCCCAACCATCCGCCGAGCAAGGCGCCGACGACGCCCAGCAGGAGGGTGATGAACCATCCGCCGCCCTGCTTGCCTGGCAGGATCAGCTTCGCGATCGCGCCGGCAATGAGGCCGAGGATGAGGAATGCAAAGAAACTCATACGTGCTCCTTCGTTTCGGGGGTGCCCAACGAAATCACGCTACGCCGAACCCTCGCAACCCCTTGAACGCCACTCTGGGGTCCAGTATGCGGAGACTCCGGTCCGTTTCGGGTCGACGGGTCGACGAGGTCGGGCCGGAGCTGCGCCGCGGCGGTCAGACGGCGACGAAGCCCAGCGTCTCCAGCACCCGCACCTTGCCCGCGCCCTTCGGGATCTCGAGCGTGGCGACGCAGTCGCCGGCGGGCGGATGCACGACCGGCGTGGTGCCCACGCCGTCGGTCCCCACCTGCAGCACGAGCGTCGTGGAGTAGACGATCGCGCCGGCCGCCGAGCAGACCAGGCGGACCTGGTAGAAGTCGCGATTGTTCGCACCCGCGGCGGTGAAGCTCACGCCGCCGTCGGGTGCGATCGCGAGTGAGAACGGGCTCGTCGCGTTCGGAGCGGCAGGCTGGGGCGCCGCGGCCGCGGTTCCGTCCGCCGTGCCCGTCGTGGTGCCCGATGTCCCCGTCGTCGTGCCGGAGGTGGTCATGGTCGCCGTGCTGGAGGTCGTCGCGACGGACGTCGTCGTGGTCGTCGTGGCGACCCGGGCTCCGCTCCCCGCAGCGCCCTGCACCGGCGCCCCAGTGAAGGCCGCGTCATCCGTGCGGAACCGGAAGGAGTCGAACGACTGGCCCGTGCCGCGCCCGAACACGCCGGTCTGCCCGTCGGCGAGCGGGGAGTTGTAGGCGTAGGAGGTGATGACCTGACCGTCGAGCGTGATCGTCACGACCGTGCGCTTCAGCACCAGGTTGAGGCGGTAGTCGCGCCCGGCGACGAAGACCTTCGCGAGCGAGGCGTCGACGACCCAGCCGCCGCGCGGCGACACGTGACCGATGACGAGGCGCTTGCCCGCGACATCCAGCGCGACGAACTTGAAGTCGTCGTTCGCATACCAGTCGAAGACGATGCCGCTGTAGCCGTTGGCGGCGAGCACCGCCTCGACCTCGAGGTAGCTCATCGGGTCGAGTCGCACGCCGGTTCCCCCGGAGGCGGGGGCGCCGCCGGCGGTGTAGCCCACGAGCGCGGCAGCGAGGCCGTCGACGCCCGGCATCCCCGTAACCCTGCCGGGC
>NZ_JBFUCL010000509.1:0-1717 GCF_056405255.1 Agromyces sp. P1_H4
CGTGGAGCAGGGCGAGACCGTGTTCGCGGCCGGCGTGCGCGAGACGGCGGAGGAACTCGGCGTCGACGTCGTCGAGGCGGCCCTCGAGCCGCTCACGGCCATGCACCGCACCGGAGGCACCGGCCGGCCCGTCGACGAGCGCCTCGACGTGTTCTTCGCCTGCCGTTCATGGCGCGGCACGCCGTCGCTCATGGAGCAGAAGGCGACCGGGCTCGAGTGGTTCCGGCTCGACGCGCTGCCCGGGCACGTGGTGCACCACGAGCGATTCGTGCTCGAGGGCTACCGCGACGGCACGCTGCTGCCCCTCACGGCCTACGGGTTCGGCGGCGAGCCGGGCATCGCGGATGCCGTCGCCGGTGTCGACGCCACTGACGGCGCCGGCGGCCCCGCGGCATCCGGAACCGACCCCGGCCGGTCGCTGTGGACCTCGCTCGGCTTCACGGAGCAACCCGCCTGGCGACGGTGGGTGAGAACGCCATGGAGCTCGTGATCGGGGCGCTCGCCGCGCTGTTCGCGCTCGCGATCGTCGTGGGCATGACGGTGCGCGCCATCCGGGCGCCGAGCGGGCAGCGGGCGCGGGCGGCGTTCGGCCCGCTGATGGGCGCCGGCGAGACGTACCAGGAGCTGCACACCGGCCAGAAGGGCCTGCATGACTCGGTCATCGAGTCGATCCAGGAGTCCGAGGTGCGCCCGTCGCGCACCGATGGCGACGACTAGAAGAGCCGGAAGCCCGACGCCCCGACGGTCATCACGAGCGCGGCGGATCCGACGGCGGCGACCGCGATCATCGACAGCCGTTGCACGAGGGGGCGCGACGCCATCGGGAGCAGGTACGTGAGCGAGACGCCGAGGGACGCTGCCGCGAGCACCAGGACGCCGCCGGTCATCGCCGTCGAGCTGCGCGCGCCCGTCACGCACGCCGCCCCGGCGCCGGTCGGGCCGACGATCGCGCAGACCTCGGGCATGAGCGCGGCGACGACGAGCAGCACCCAGAACACCGATGCCGTGGCGACCGTGGGAACCCACGCGCGGTCGGTCGACGTGATCGACGCCATGTGCCCGTCCTCCCCCGCTGCGGTCACCGAACGGCCGACGAATGCGCCGACCGCAAGAGACATGATTCCGCCTCATTCCCGGGAGACACCCCGAACGGGGCACATCGTTGCCGGAGCGATGCCGGATCGTTGCCGAAGCGAGATCGACGGCGTGTGCTTCACTGATCGGATGCCGCAGACGACCCCGCCCGCCGAGACCCGGCGGCTCCGCGTGCTCGCCGTCGTCGCGGCATCCGGATGCCTCGTGCTGGGCCTCGCCCTGCAGCTGCTCGCCCGCACGCCCCTCATCGACGTGCTCGGCAGCATGCTCTACGTCGTCTTCTTCGGCCTGCTGATCGTGCTCGCGTGGCCGAGGCTCTCGGCACTGACGGCGACCGGCATCGCCCTGGCGCTCGCCGTGGCGATCGAGCTGCTGCAGCTCACCCCCGTGCCGGCGGCGATCGTCGGCGCCGTGCCGGTGTCCAGGCTCCTCTTCGGCAGCGCGTTCGACCCGATGGACCTCGCGGCCTACGTCGCAGGTGCGGTGCTGCTGTGGGCGCTGCTCGCGCTGCTCCGGGCGGCGGGCGCTCGGCGCCCTGCGGCGGGCGGGCGCTAGGCGCCCTGCGGCGGGTGCGCCAGCAGGTCGACGCGGTCGGCGAGGTAGCGATCGAGCGGCATGAGCG
>NZ_JBFUCL010000510.1:0-1704 GCF_056405255.1 Agromyces sp. P1_H4
GCGTGAGGGGCTGCTCGAGGCGCACCAGCGCCCACTCACGGGTCGCTGCGAACACCGCGCCGAGCGGCTCGGGCACGCTGCGCGGCACGTACTGCGCCTGGCCGCCGCTGCGATACGGCGCCGCGACGAGCCGCCGCGCGACGTGGTTCGACAGGGCCACGCCGTGGTCGCGTCGCACGAGGTGCAGGCACAGGTCGAGGCCCGATGCCGCGCCCGCCGAGGTGAGCACGCGCCCCTCGTCGACGAAGAGCACGTTCTCGTCGACGTGCACGAGCGGATGCCGCGCCGCGAGCGCCTTCGTGTAGTGCCAGTGCGTCGTGGCCCGGCGTCCGTCGAGGAGCCCGGTCGCGGCGAGCGCGAACGCGCCGGTCGAGATCGCGGCGAGCCGGGCACCCCGTTCGTGCGCGCCGCGGAGCGCATCGATGACCGAGCCGGGCGGGTCCTCGCGGTCGGGGTGCCGGTAGCCCGGGATGAAGACCGTCTCCGCCCACTCGAGCGCCTCGAGTCCGTCGGCCACATGGTACGAGAGGCCGTCGCCGCCGGTCACGAGTCCCGGTGCAGCGCCGCACGCGCGCACCTCGTACGGCATGCTCTGCCGGGTCGTGAACACCTGTGCGGGGATGCCGACGTCGAGGGGCTTGGCGCCCTCGAGCACGAGCACGGCGACCCGGTGATGCCTGCGCGTCATCCGGCCAGAATGGCACGCTGCGCAAGCATCCCGCCAGCCCGTGGGCAGGGCGAGCGGGCGTGCCGCCGGTCCTTGCCGAGGTCGGGCGTCGGGCGCACAATGGCCACATGCCGACAGGTGGCCCGGCGCAGGTCGCCGACTGGACCTCCACGTACGACGAGCTGAGCGCCCGTCGCGACGCGCTGACTGCCGCCGAGCTCGACGAACTGGGGCTCGCCGCCTGGTTCATCGGCCGTGACGGCGAGTGCGAACGCGCGTGGGACGCCGCGCAGCAGGCGTATGCCGACGCCGGTCAGACGGATGCCGCGATGCGGTGCGTGTTCTGGCTGGGCTTCACGCTCGCCGACCGCGGCGAGGGCGTGCGCGCCATGGCGTGGATGTCGCGCCTCGCCGAGCTCGGCGGCATGGGCGACCCCTCGCCGCTCGGCGACGCCGTGCTCGCGCTCGCGCAGGGTTCGGCCGCCTACGCGCAGGGTCGGATCGAGGAGTCCGTCGGCCTCTGCGAGCGGGCCGCGGCGTCGGCCCGGGCTGCGGGCGACCTCGACGTCGAGGTGCTGGCCACCATGTCGCTGGCGCGGTCGCTCGTCTTCAGCGGACGAGTCGTCGACGGCTTCGCCACCATGGACCGGGTCATGCTCGCCGTCTCGTCGGGGCGCGTCGGCGATCGCGCGGCCGGCCCGGCGTACTGCGGCGTCATCGCCAGCTGCATCGACCGCTGGGACATCGACCGGGCACGGGTGTGGACCCGCGACTTGAGCGAGTGGTGCGACGCGCAGCGCGGCCTGGAGCTGTTCCGCGGCGAATGCTCGGTGCACCGGGCGACCGTGCTGCAGTTGCTCGGCGAGTGGGACGAGGCCGCCGCCACCCTCGCCGTCGTGTGCGAGCGCGAACGCCGCGCGCTCACCCTCGAGAACGCCTACTACGGCGTCGGTGAGCTGCACCGGCTGGCCGGCCGGCGCGCCGAGGCCGAGGCTGCGTACCGGCGCGCCGCCGAGCTGGGCCGCGAGGTGCAGCCG
>NZ_JBFUCL010000511.1:0-1702 GCF_056405255.1 Agromyces sp. P1_H4
CGTCAGGAGCTCGTAGCCGCGCGCCGGCACGAGCCGCGCCTCGAGTCCCTCCGCCGTGCCGAGCACGAGCACCTCGTCGTCGGCCTGGCGATCGCGCAGGCGGTCGGCGACGGCGAGCAGGGGATTCACGTGGCCCGCGGTCCCACCGCCGGCCAGCAGGTAGGTCGTCATCGGGTGGGCCGCCCCGAACGCGCGGCCGCGCGGGCGACCGCGCGGGCCTCAGCACGCGAGGCCGCCTCGGGGTCGCGTGCGACCGAGAGCACCACGCCGATCGCGAACAGCGTCGTGAGCAGGGCGGTGCCGCCCGCCGAGACGAGGGGCAACGGCACGCCGAGGACGGGGAAGACTCCGAGCACGACACCGATATTGACACACGCCTGGCCGACCACCCACACGAGGACCGCCGCGGTGGCCGCCTTCGCGAACGGCGTCCTGGCCGCACGCAGCACCCGGGCGAACGCGACGGCGAGCACCACGAACAGGGCGATGACGACGATCGCGCCGATGAGCCCGAGCTCCTCGCCGATGATCGCGAAGATGAAGTCGTTGTCGGCTGCGGGCAGCCACGACCACTTCGCCGTGGAGTTGCCGAGCCCGACGCCGAAGATGCCGCCGTTGGCCAGCGCGAACCGGCCATGCTGGATCTGCCAGCAGTCGGCCTCGTCGATGGTGGCGCAGTTCTCCTGCAGGAACGCCGTGATGCGCCGCATCCGGCTCTCGCTGGACACCGCCACGAACGCGAAGAGGGCGGAGCCGAGGAGCACCGGCGGCAGCAGCAGCCGGAAGCGCACGCCGATGAGGAAGAGCGCCCCCAGCAGCATCCCGCCCATGACCATCACGGTGCCGAGGTCGCCGCCGAGGAGCACCAGGCCGATCGCCCCGCCGCCCACGAGGAGGATCGGGAGGATGCCGTGCACGAAGTCGCCGAGCTGCGCCTGCTTCTTCGTGACGATGAGCCCCAGCCAGATCACCAGCGAGACCTTGATCAGCTCCGAGGGCTGGAAGGGCGGAATGGGACCGAGCTGGAGCCAGTTCGTGTTCCCGCCGACCGTGACGCCCAGTGGCGTCGCGACCACGAGCAGCTGCAGCACGCACGACACGATGAGCAGCGGCCACGCCACCCGCATCCACATGCGTTCGGGCACGCGGCTCGCGATGAGCATGATGGGCAGCCCGAAGAGGGCGTAGAGCCCCTGCCGGGAGGCCTGCACGAAGAATCCGCCGTCCTCGAGGTTCGACTCGACGGATGACGACGAGAGCACCATCACGAGTCCGAACACGACGAGGAAGACCGTCGTGCCGAGCAGCAGGAAGTAGTCCTTGGACTCGACCCGGAAGACGCGGCCGAGGCGGATGCGGGCGGCGGAGACGCCCGCGGGCTCAGCCGTGGCCGGTCGGGCGGTGCCGGTCGGAGTCGCCATCCGCCTCGCCTCCCAGCCTTGCTCTGACCGCCTCGTGGAACCGCCGGCCCCGGTCGGCGTAGTCGGCGAACTGGTCCATCGACGCCGCCGCCGGCGCGAGGAGCACGGTGTCCCCCGGCTCCGCCACCGACGCCGCCAGTGCGACCGCGTCGGGCATCACCGTCTCAGTGTCGTCGGTGACGACCTCGAAGAGGGGCAGCTCCGGCGCGTGTCGCTGGAACGCCGCGACGAGCGCGCTGCGGTCGACGCCGATCACGATCGCCGCGCGCAGCCGTCCGGCG
>NZ_JBFUCL010000512.1:0-1684 GCF_056405255.1 Agromyces sp. P1_H4
GCACTGGGCCTCGCCGAGCACGCCTGGGTGGCCGGCGACGACCTCGGCGGAGTCGGCTCCGCCCAGCACGAGCGGGTCGAGCACGCGGTCGCTGCGGTCGCCGTCGAGCGGGCCGTGGACGACCGTGCCGACGCGCCCCACGACCGCGGCCGATCCCCCGACATGATCGGCATCCCAGTGCGTCAGCACGAGCAGGTCGATGCGGTCCACCCCGAGGAGCGCGAGGCAGCGCGCCAGGGCGGCCGGATCGGGCCCGGTGTCGACGAGCGCGGTCGCCTCCGCGGACCGGATGAGCACTGCATCGCCCTGGCCGACGTCGCATGCGGCGACATCCCAGCGGGCCGGCCGCGTTGAAGCCGACACGACGGGCGCGCCGAACGACACGCCGACGGGCACCGCCAACCCGATCGCGAGGAGCGCGACGCCGGCCGCACGCAGTCGTGGGCGTGATGGCGGCGCGAACGCGACGGCGAGGGCGAGTGCGGTGCAGGCGGCGAGCAGGGCCGCGCCCGGGGCATCCGGAAGCCAGGCGAGCCGGCCGCCCGGAAGTCCGGCGGTGCCGTGCGCGACGAGGGCGATCCACGTGGCCGGGACCCACGCGACCTGCAGGAACGCCGCGCCGACGGAGGGCAGGACCGGCAGGACGAGGCATCCGAGGAGCCCGACGACGGTGGCGACCGGGGCCGCCGGCGCGGCGAGCAGGTTCGCGGGCACGCCGTAGACGGCGATTGCCGGGTCGAGCAGCACGAGGATGGGCTGGCAGGCGAGCTGCGCGGCGACCGGCACGGCCAGCACCATGGCGAGYGGTCGTGGCATCAGGCGGCCGAGGACGACGGCCAGCGGCGCCGCCAGGAGCAGGAGTCCGGCCGTCGCGGCCGCCGACAACGCGAAGCCGTAGTCGCGCGCCAGCCAGGGATCGAACACGAGCAGTCCGACCACCGCGACCGACAATGCGGCGACGCCGCCGCCYGGGCGGCCAGACGCGATGGCGATGAGCACGACGACGGCCATCGCCCCGGCCCGCACGACGCTCGGCTGCGGCGTCACGAGCACGACGAACCCCGCGAGGGCGACCAGCGCGAGCCCGACGCGCACGCCGCGACGCAGCCCGCACGCCGCCGCGAGGGCGAACGCGGCAGCCGTGATGATGGCGCAGTTCGCACCGGAGACCGCGGTGAGGTGGCTGAGCGAGCTCGCCTTCATCGCCGCGTCGAGCTCGACGCCGACCGCGGCCGTGTCGCCGATGGCGAGTCCGGGCACGAGCGCGCCGCCGTCGCCACCGAGGGCGGTCGACGCCGTCGCGAGCCCCGATCGGAGCGCCACGGCCCAGCCGAGCCACGGCGGCGGTGCGATCACGCGCGCGTCGCCGGTCGGCCGGAGCTGGAAGCCGTGCTGCTCCGCGCCGGGCAGGGCCACCACTCGCGTGGGGAAGGAGAGGCGGGTGCCGAGTGAGAGCTCTTCTCCGGGGAGCTCGAGCATCACGGTCGAGGAGACGGCCGGAACCTCGACGCCGTCCACGCCGATGACCTGGGCGTCGACCCGGAAGGTCGGAGCGGCTGCCTCGCCGGATGACGCCCACGGCGGCGCCCGCACCGGCCGCGGGCCGGAAGCCACCTCGATCAGGACGTCGACGACGACGTGGGCATCGGCGGCCGCGGCAAGCGGCGACTCGGCGCGCCGTTCC
>NZ_JBFUCL010000513.1:0-1666 GCF_056405255.1 Agromyces sp. P1_H4
GGCCGTGGCGCTCCTGGGAACGGGCGCCGTGGTCGCGGGCGCGACCCTCAACGCCGGTGATCCCAGGCCCGACACCGTCGCCGCGACGGCGCCGGCCACCCCCACGCCGACGGCCGACCCCGCTCGCCCGGCGCCGGCGGCGGCGATCCCCGCGAGCCGCATCCGCACGTGCTCGGTGGCCGACCGCGCGGCCGACGGACGACTGGCCAACCTCCAGGCGCAGGTCGTGAACGCCRCCACCGGTGAGGTGCTCTACGACCGCGGCGGCACCACGCCCTCGCGCACTGCCAGTGTCATGAAGGTGCTGACCTCGGCGGCCGCGCTGTCGGTCCTCGGACCCGACTACCGGGCGACGACGACCGTGGTCAAGGGATCTGAGCCGGGCTCGGTCGTGCTCGTCGGCGGTGGCGACGTCACCCTCTCGCGCACGCCGAGCGGCACCGAGACGGTGTACCCCGGCGCGGCGCACCTCGACGACCTCGCCGCCCAGGTGCGCGCGGCCTGGGACGCCGACCCGTCCAACCCGCCGCTCACGAAGCTGGTGCTCGACGCGAGCCTCTTCGCCGGCGACGAGTGGGAGCCCAGCTGGGACGTGGTGGAGCGCGAGGACGGCTACATGTCGAACGTCACGGCGCTTCAGGTGGACGGCGACCGCGACGACCCGGGCGCGAACACGTCGTGGCGCAGTCCCGACCCGATCGGCCGCGCGGGCGATGCATTCGCGACGGAGCTCGGCGGCATCTCGGTGATCGAGCGCGGCACTGCGCCCGCGGGGGCGGCGCAGCTCGGCGCGGTCTCGTCGCCGACGGTCGCGCAGCTCATCGACAAGGCGCTGATCGTCTCGGACAACACCATCGCCGAGATGCTGACGCGCCTCGTCGCGATCAAGGCCGGCACGGGCAACACGTTCGGTGCCATCAACGCCGGCGTGCTGCAGGGGCTGGCCCCCTACGGGATCGACACGAGCGGCATCACCGTCGTCGACGGGTCTGGGCTCAGCGACAACAACGCCGTGCCGCCGTCGTACCTCACGCGCCTCTTCGTGAAGATCAACGCGCGCGAGGGCAACCTGGGCGTCATCATGGACGGGCTCCCCGTGTCGGGCGAACGGGGTTCGCTCTCGTACAGCGACCGGTTCTCGGGCGACAATTCCGTCGCCGACGGCGCGGTGTCGGCGAAGACGGGCTGGATCAACAGCGGCTACACGCTGTCGGGCGTCGTGCGCGCACAGGACGGCTCGACGCTCACGTTCGCCGTCTACGCGCTCGGCGACGTGTCCGATGACACGAAGCAGGCGATCGACACCCTCACGACCGGCTTCTTCCTCTGCGGCGACAACCTCTCGAATCGGTGAGCGGGCGGGCATCGGCTGACATGGGAGCAGAGCGGATGCCTCGCGAGGACGTCGTGGCGCTCGCCCGCCGCCTCGTGGCCGTCGACGCCACGAACCCGTCGCTCGTTCCCGGCGGTGCCGGCGAGGCCGAGCTCGCGAGCGTCATCGCCGACTGGCTGGGTGCTCGGGGCTTGGAGGTGCGCCTCGTCGGCCGCGATCACGCACGACCGAGCGTGCTCGCGCGCCGTCGCGGGTCGGGTGCCGGCGGCAGCCTGCTCCTCGCCGGGCATCTCGATACGGTCGGCGGCAGCGGGGCGATGAGCGGTGCGTGGG
>NZ_JBFUCL010000514.1:0-1663 GCF_056405255.1 Agromyces sp. P1_H4
CCTACGGCATCCCGCAGTCGCTGCCCGGCAGCAAGATGGCCAGCGCCGGCGCCGACTGGCGCACGAACGCCGCCACCCAGATCGACTGGGGCCTCGGCTACATCGACGCCCGGTACGGCTCGCCCTGCGCGGCGTGGGCCCACTCGGAGGCCACCAACTGGTACTGATGGCCGATCATGGACTGATGGCCGATCACGACGAACGCGAGGTGTTCCGCCGGCATGGCGCCGAGGGGGCGTTGCTGCTGGGCGGCGGCGCCGCGATCCTCCTCCAGCTCGCCGATCCGCGCCTCGCGCGGGGCGTCGCCCGGCACAGCGGCTTCCAGGAGCGTCCGCTCGACCGGCTGCTCGGCACGCTCGACTACGTGTACGCCATCGGCTTCGGCGACGACGAGCTCGCCCGCGATGCGGCGCGACGCGTGAACGCACGGCACGCCCCGGTCCGAGGCGGCGCGACCGACGACGGGCCGTCGTACAGCGCCTTCGACGCCGACGCACAGCGCTGGGTCGCCTCCACGCTGCTCGCCATGGCCCTCGCGGTGCACGAGCGCGTGTGGGGTCGGCTCGACACGGCGAGCGCCGATGCGGTCGTCCGCGGCTACGCCCCCCTCGGCACGAGCCTGCAGGCCCGCGGCAGCGGGTGGCCCGACACGCGGGCGGAGTTCGACGAGTGGTGGGCCGAGCGGGTGCGCCGGCTCGAGGTCGGCGAGGAGGCGCGCACCGTCGCGCGCGCGCTGATGTCGGGCACGTCCGCGCTCCCGCCGGGCAGCCGTGTCCTCCTGCCGCCCGTGCGCCTGCTGACCGCAGCGCTCCTGCCGTCCGGCATCCGTGAGGCCTACGGGTTCCGCTACACGCCGCGTGCGGCGCGGGTCGCCGACGAGTGGTTCCGCGCGATCTCGCTGTTCTATCCTCGGCTCCCTCGGGCGATGCGGCACGCCCCGATGCGCGCCTCGCTTCGTCGCGCACGTCGTCGCAGCCGCTACGCTGGGCATGAGCCACGAGGACGACGATGACCCAGCAGACACCGCACCGCAGCGACGCGCTCGACAGCATCGATCGACGCATCGTCGCCGAGCTGAGCCGCGACGGCCGGCTCTCCGTCCGCACCCTCGCCGAGCGGGTGCACATCTCCCGCACCGCGGCGCACAACCGCGTCCAGCAGCTGCAGAAGCGCGGCGTGATCACGGGCTTCGGAGCCCAGATCGACCGCAAGGCGATCGGCCTGAACATCTCCGCGCTCGTCGTCGTGCGCATCGGCGAGGTGTCCTGGGAGGAGATCGCGGCGAAGCTCGCCACCCTCCCCTTCGTCGAGAAGGTGCAGGCCGTCTCGGGCGACATCGACATCATGCTGACCGTGAGCGCACCCGACCACGAGCAGCTGAGCCAGGCGATCCTCCGCGACATCCACGACATGCCGGGCGTCGTGTCGACGCGGTCGCATCTGATCCTCGCCGAACTCGAGGGCCACCCGCCCGCGCAGACCCTGGACATCTGGCGCACCTGAGGCCTTGCGTCGCGGACGGACGGCAACGCTTTGGCCGCGCCGCAGCCGTTCGTTCACGCTTCCGCTCGACGCCCCACGCGCGAGCGCAAGCTGTCGCACCATGGCCATATGAGCCTCAACGTCGAGCACCAGAGCGTCCGAACCCTCCCGTCGGAGAAGC
>NZ_JBFUCL010000515.1:0-1658 GCF_056405255.1 Agromyces sp. P1_H4
GGCCGGGCGCGTTCGCCGGCGCGCCGGGCGGAGCGGGAGCGTGCGTCGTCATGCGTGGTCCTTCATCTCGAACGGGGATCCTGCGGGCCGAGGCGCCGGAGGGAGTGGCGGCCTCGACCCGCAGGGGGTGGAGCAGCTCGTCGGGCCGAGCGCTCCGTCGTCAGGGCCGGGTCAGCCCTTGATCTCCTGCCACGCCTGCGTCCACGCGGCGTAGTCGGTGCACTTCACGTCGGTGCGTCCGTCGAGGCACTTCTCGATCGGGGTCGACCAGTACCAGATCTGCGACGCGTAGTCGGCGTCGCCGGCGTGGTACGCCTCGCAGTCCTCGCGGTACTCGCACGCCTCATCGCTCGAGGGCGCCTCGCCGAAGTACGACGTGGCCGCCGCGTTCGCCTCGGGGCTCGCGATGTAGTCGAGCCACGCGTAGGCGCAGTTCGGGTTCTTCGCCTTCGACGAGATCATCCACGTGTCCGACCAACCGGTGGTGCCCTCGTCGGGGAGCACGACCTCGGTGGGGGCACCCGATGCGGCGAGTCCGTTCTGCGTGACCTGCCACGTCGTGCCGACGACCGAGTCGCCGGTCTCGAAGGCCTGGGTCTGCTTGAGGTAGTCCGACCAGTACTCGCCGATGCTGGCGCGCTGCTCCTTCAGGAGGTCGACGGCCGCGGCGAGCTGCTCCTCGTCGAGGGAGTAGGGGTTCTCGATGCCGAGCTCGGGGTTGTGCGCCATGAGGTACACCGCGGCATCCGCGATGTAGATCGGGGAGTCGTAGGCCGTGACCTTGCCCGCGTTCTCGCTCGCCTTGTCGAAGACGACGTCCCACGAGGTGGGGGCGGTCGGGAAGACCTCCGTGTTGTACATGAGGAGGTTCGCGCCGTAGCCGTGCGGCACGCCGTAGGGGACCCCGTCGACCGAGTTCCACGACTGGTCCTTGAGGAAGTCGTAGACGTTCGCGTAGTTGGGGATGAGGTCGGTGTTCACCGGCGCGACGTCGCCCGCGGCGACGAGGCGGAGCGACGCGTCGCCCGACGCCGACACCACGTCGTAGTCGCCGGTCTTCATGAGGCTCAGCGCCTCGTCGGAGGTGCCGAAGGTCTTCGCCGTGACCTTGCAGCCGGTGTCCTCCTCGAAGGGGGTGACCCAGTCGACGGCCGGGTCGTTCGAGCCGTCCTCGACGTAGCCGGGCCACGCGAGCAGCGAGACCTGGCCCTCCATGTCGCCGAGCTCGGTGGCGGCCTCGCCGCCTCCGGAGCCGCCCGCCTGGGTGGTGCCGCATGCCGAGAGCAACGCGACCGATGCGATCGCGAGCCCGACGGTGGCGCCGCGGCGGGCCGTGCGCGGAATCCGCTTCATGGTTCTCTCCTCTTCTTCGGGTGATGCCGTGTGGTGGTGGTGCTGGTCGGTGGTGATGCCGTGTGGTGGTGGTCTGGTCGGTGCCGGTCGGGCGGATGCCGCGGCCGGGCGGATGCCTCAGCCGGAGATGCCCGGCAGCACCTCGGTGCCGAGGTGCACGACGTCGTCGGCGTGCCACGAGACCACGACGCGATCGCCGCGCTCGTCGTCGTGGATGCGATCGCGGTCGTTCTGCTCGAGCACGGTCACGCGCGTGCCGTCGTCGAGGTCGACGACGAGGCGCACGCCGCTGCCGAGGTAGATCG
>NZ_JBFUCL010000516.1:0-1650 GCF_056405255.1 Agromyces sp. P1_H4
CCCTAGGCTCGCGCGCAGCCCGTTCGCCCGCGACGCGACGCGGTCGAAGAACGGGTGTGCGCAGAACCGGCCGGCTCGCACCGAGATGCCGTGTTCGGCGGCGAGCGCGGCGGCGATGAGTCCGACCGATCCGCGCTCGAGCTCGATCGTGGCGATCCCGAGCCGGTCGTCGGCGTCGTCGAAGCCGCGGATGACCCGGATGCCCGGGATGGCCGCGAGCCCCCCGTGCAGCCGTGCAGTGAGCGCCGCCTCGTGCTCACGGCGAGCGGCGTCGCCCAGCCGGTCGAGTTCGTCGAGCGCGCGGGCGAGCGCCGCGATGCCGATCACGTTGGGAGTGCCGGCCTCGTGCCGGTCGGCGCCGGTCTTCCACTCGACATCGTCGAGGCGCACGGCTTCGACGGCCCCGCCGCCCGCGAGGTGCGCGGGCGCGGCGTCCAGCCAGTCGGCGCGCCCGACGAGCGCGCCCGTTCCGAACGGCGCGTAGGCCTTGTGCCCCGAGAAGGCGAGGTAGTCGATGCCGCATGCCGCGAGGTCGACGCGCCGGTGCGGCAGCAGCTGCGCGGCATCCACGGCCAGGCGCGCCCCGTGCTCGTGGGCGAGCGCGGCCAGCTCGGCGATCGGCAGCACCTCGCCGGTGACGTTCGAGGCGCCGGTCACCGAGACGAGCGCGGCAGGCGCCGCACCGAGCTCGTCGCGGAGCGCGTCGATGGTCTCGGCGATCGTCGACCGGCCGACGACGACGCGGCGCGACCGCCAGGGCAGCAGGTTGGCGTGGTGCTCGAGGTCGAGCACCACGGTGTCGCCGGGCACGGCCGACGCGAGCAGGTTGAGCGCATCGGTCGTGTTGCGCGTGAAGATCACGAGGTCGTCGTCGCGGGCGCCGACATGGCGCGCCACCGTGACGCGAGCATCCTCGACGAGGGCCGTGCTCGCCTGCGACGCGTACCCGCTGCCCCGATGCACGCTCGAGTAGTAGGGGATGACTCGGGCCACGTGCTGCACCACCGCATCAAGGGCGGGCGCGGATGCCGCGACGTCGAGGTTCACGTGCCGCACCGTGCCGCCGCCGAGCACGGGCACCCGGAGGTCGGCGTCGGCGAGGGCCGCGAGTGATGCGGGGCCGGATGACGCAGGGCCGGTCGTCGCGGCATCCGCTCGCTCGCCCGCGACAGCGCGCACCCGCGTCGGCGAGGTGCGCAGGTCGGTGGCGATCACGGGGACTCCTCGGATGGGTTGGCGTCGAACCTACGGCCGACCGCCGAACGCCTCAACCATCGCCGTCGCACGGTGTCACGTCGCGCAACATCGGGTAACGGAGCTCAGCGCAGCAGCCGCTCCTCCAGCCGTGCCCGATCGGCCGTGTGCACGTTGGCGGGGCGCTCGAGGCCGAGGTGGTCGCGGAGCGTCTCGCCCTCGTACTCGAGCGGGAAGACCCCGAGCCGCTGGAGCTCGGGCACCACGCCGAGCGCGAACGCCTCGAACTGGGCGGGCTGCACGGCCGAGAGCACGTTGAATCCGTCGACGGCGCCCGAGTCGCCCCACGCGGCGAACTCGGCGGCGATCTCGGCGGCGGTGCCGACGACGATCGAGGCGTTGACGGATGCCGCGACGACGAGGTGCCGCAGGGTCGGCGGCCGGTCGCCCGACGGG
>NZ_JBFUCL010000517.1:0-1650 GCF_056405255.1 Agromyces sp. P1_H4
ACGCCCGCGACCTCACGTCGTTCGAGCTCGATCGCGACCTGTTCGGCCGCCTCGCAGACCGCTTCCCCGCCGACGCCGTGCGCGTCGCCGAGTCGGCGGTGCTGTCGGCGGCGGATGTCGCGCACTACCGCGCGGCTGGTGCCGACGTGGTGCTCGTCGGCGAGGCGCTCGTCACGGGCGACCCCATTGCCAACCTCCGAGCCTTCCTGGCGGTGTGACATGGCGCTCAGAGCGCAGACCGGTCCGTACTTCGGCGACTTCGGCGGGCGGTTCGTGCCCGAATCCCTGATCGCCGCCCTCGACGAGCTCGGCGAGGCCTACGACCTCGCGAAGCTCGATCCCGCATTCGGCGCCGAGCTCGCAGAGCTCGGCCGCAGCTACACCGGGCGACCGTCGATCATCACCGAGGTGCCCCGCTTCGCCGCGCACGCCGGTGGCGCCCGCGTCATCCTGAAGCGCGAAGACCTCAACCACACGGGGTCGCACAAGATCAACAACGTGCTGGGCCAGGCGCTGCTCACCAAGCGCATCGGCAAGTCGCGGGTCATCGCCGAGACGGGGGCCGGGCAGCACGGCGTCGCCACGGCCACCGCGGCGGCGCTGTTCGGCCTCGAGTGCACGATCTACATGGGCGAGGTCGACACCGAGCGGCAGGCGCTGAACGTCGCGCGCATGCGCCTCCTCGGCGCAGAGGTCGTGGCCGTCACCGCGGGCTCCCGCACGCTGAAGGACGCCATCAACGAGGCGATGCGCGACTGGGTCACGAACGTGGCGAGCACCAACTACATCTTCGGCACGGTCGCCGGGCCGCACCCGTTCCCCGAGATGGTCCGCGACTTCCAGAAGATCATCGGCGAGGAGGCGCGCCAGCAGGTCCTCGACCTCACCGGTGCGCTGCCCACCGCGGTCACCGCGTGCGTGGGCGGCGGCTCGAACGCCATCGGCATCTTCCACGCGTTCCTCGACGACGTCGAGGTCGGACTCTACGGATTCGAGGCGGGCGGCGAGGGCGTCGACACCGAGCGCCACGCGGCCACGATCACCAAGGGCCGGCCCGGCGTGCTGCACGGTGCGCGCAGCTACCTCCTGCAGGACGACGACGGGCAGACCATCGAGTCGCACTCCATCTCCGCCGGCCTCGACTACCCCGGCGTCGGCCCCGAGCACTCCTGGCTCTCTGCGATCGGCCGGGCGCAGTACCGGCCGGTGACGGATGCCGCCGCCATGGAGGCGCTGCGCCTGCTCACCCGCACCGAGGGCATCATCCCGGCGATCGAGTCGGCGCACGCCCTCGCGGGCACGCTGGAGCTCGGTCGCGAGCTCGGCCCCGACGCCACGATCCTGGTGAACCTCTCGGGCCGCGGCGACAAGGACATGGACACCGCAGCGAAGTACTTCGAGCTGTACGACGAGGAGCACCCCAAGTGAGAACCGCCGGTCCCGTCATCCGCCGGCGCAACGAGGAGGCCGRCGGTGCGCTCATCGGCTACCTGCCGGTCGGCTTCCCGACGCTCGACGAGAGCGTCGAGGCGGCCGTCGCGCTCGTCGAGAACGGCGTCGACGTGCTCGAGCTCGGCCTGCCCTATTCCGACCCGGTCATGGACGGCCCCGTCATCCAGGCGGCGACCCAGCAGGCACTCCGCAACGGCT
>NZ_JBFUCL010000518.1:0-1645 GCF_056405255.1 Agromyces sp. P1_H4
GTCGCCCGATCGTCCGGCTGCGACGGCGGCGGCCGCCTCCGAGAGCTCCTGCTCGGCGAAGGCCAGCCGGGCCTGCGCCTGGGACTGGTTGTCGGCGACGGGCGCGAGGGCGGATGCCGCGTACTGGGCTGCGAGGGCGGCGAGACGTTCGCCGGCCGGGCCGACGCGGGCCGCCGCGGCATCCGCTTCACCGCGCACGCGCTGGAGCTCGGCCGGCGCGTTGCGTTCGAGCGCGCGGAGGGCGTCGAACCGCTCGGCCTGCTCGTCGAGCAGCGCGTCGGCCTCGCCGGCCAGGCGGGTGATGCCGCCGTACCAGGCGCGGCGTTCCGCGTCGGTGTCGGGATCGACGTCGTCGAGCTGCTGCTGCAGTGCGAACGCCTCGGCCAGCTTGGCCTTCGCGCCGTCGAGGGCGGTGCGGAAGGGGGCGGTGGCCTCCTCGCCGTAGGAGGCGACCGCGAAGCCGAGCTCCTCCTCGCTCGTCTTCACGGCGTCGTCGGCCTGCACGAGCGCGCCGCCGGCCTGCCGGCGGAGTTCCTCGATGGAGGGCGGGGGAGGMCCTGCGGGCTCGGCTCCGATCGCGCCCTCGGCGCCCTGACGGCGTCGGCGACGGGAGAGCACGATGGCGATGACGCCCACGACGATCGCCCCGATGACGATGAACCAGACCCAGCCCCACCCGCTGGAGCCGCCTCCGCTGCTGCCGCCGCTGCCGCCGCCGAGTGCGTCGGCTGCCGCGATCGCCGCGCCGGCCCAGTCGCCGTCGCGCAGCTCGGGCTCGATGACGTCCTGGCTGATGCGCTGTAGGTCGGCGTCGGACAGGGACGCCTCCGAGTCGGCCGAKAGGTAGTAGGTGCGCCCGTCGACCGCGACGGCGAGCAGGTAGTCCTCGGCACCCATGTTGTTCGCGATCGCCGTGTCGTTGGCCCACGCGTCGGCGGCCTCGGGATTCGTGAACTCGCTCACGTAGGCGACGAAGAGCTGCCGCCCGCTCGCGTCCGCGTTCGCGTCGATCGCCGCCTCGACCTCGTCGAGCCGCGCGCCCAGGGCACCGACCGTGTCGACGACGGGGCTCGCGCCGAATTCGACCGGATCCTCAGCCCAGGCGGCCACCGGGGCGCCGAGCGCGAGCACCGCTCCGATGAGGATTCCGAGAACCGTGGACTTCCGACGTGACGACGCCATGCACCAGTGCCTTCCCCGACCGAGCGGACCCCATCGAGTCTATGGTCGGTGCGGATGCCGCGTCCACGCCGTCGGGCGCCGGACAGCACTGCGGGCCGAGCGCATACCCGCGCATCGGCCCGCCATGTGTGAGTGCCCCCGGAGGGATTCGAACCCCCGACCTACGGTACCGGAAACCGGCGCTCTATCCCCTGAGCTACGGAGGCGCACAGCAGAAGACACTATCACTGCCGGGGGCGTCGCTCCGACACGAAGGGTCAGGCGAGGCTGACGCTCGCGACGGTGTCGAGGAGCTCCTCGCGCACGCGCCCTGCGAGCACGATGCGGGCGCCCCGGAGCACGGCGTCGCCGGGCACCCGGGTCGCGACCACGTCGGGGTACCACCGGCTGATGCGCCGGATCGCACGGCCGACCTCGTCGGCGAACACGTCGCCGCCGAGGCCCGCGGTGGGCCCGGCGAGCA
>NZ_JBFUCL010000519.1:0-1616 GCF_056405255.1 Agromyces sp. P1_H4
ACCCACCACCAGACTCCATGGAGCGCCTCGTGACCAACCCCACCGATCCCGCCGCCCCCGTGGTGGAGATGCGCGGCATCTCGATCACGTTCCCGGGCGTCAAGGCGCTCGACGGCGTCGACTTCCGCCTGTTCCCCGGCGAGGTGCACTCGCTCATGGGTGAGAACGGCGCGGGCAAGTCCACCCTCATCAAGGCGCTCACCGGGGTGTACGGCATCGACGCCGGCACCATTACGCTCGCCGGCGAGCAGGTCTCGTTCAGCGGACCGGCCCAGGCGCAGGCATCCGGCATCTCGACGGTGTACCAGGAGGTGAACCTTCTGCCGAACCTGTCGGTGGCCGAGAACATCATGCTCGGGCGTGAGCCGCGGCGCTTCGGCTCGGTCGACTGGCGCGCGATGCGCCGCCGCTCCGCCGAGCTGCTCGCGGGCCTCAACCTCGACCTCGATCCCGGCTCGCTCCTCGGCGACCACTCGCTCGCGGTGCAGCAGCTCATCGCGATCGCCCGTGCCATCGACGTGCAGGCGAAGGTGCTCATCCTCGACGAGCCCACCTCGTCGCTCGACGCCGACGAGGTCGCCGAGCTCTTCCGCGTCATCCGCTCGCTCAAGGAGCAGGGCGTCGCGATCCTCTTCGTATCGCACTTCCTCGACCAGGTGTACGAGATCTGCGACCGCCTCACCGTGCTGCGCAACGGCAAGCTCGTGGGGGAGTACCTCGTTGAGGAGCTGCTGCGCATCGACCTCGTGCAGAAGATGATCGGCAAGGAGCTCACGGTGCTCGACGACCTCGAGCAGCGCGCGCGATCGGTGTCGGTCGACGAGTCGGATGCCGCGACCTTCGTCCAGGCGACGAAGCTCGGGCGCCGTGGCGCGATGCATCCGGCCGACCTGCCCATCGCGGCGGGCGAGGTCGTGGGCTTCGCGGGACTGCTCGGCTCGGGCCGCACCGAGTTCGCCCGCCTGCTCGGCGGCATCGACCGCGCCGACTCGGGCGAGCTGTCCATCGGCGGCAGGTCGACCCGCCTGCGCACGCCGCGCCAGGCGCTGTCGCACCGCATCGCCTTCTCGTCGGAGAACCGCCGCGACGAGGGCATCGTCGGCGACCTCACCGTGCGCGACAACATCGTGCTCGCCCTGCAGGCCGACCGCGGGTGGGCCAGGCCCATCCCCAAGAAGCGGCAGGACGAGCTCACGCAGAGCTACATCCAGACCCTCAACATCCGGCCCGCCAACCCCGACGCACTCG
This sequence comes from Agromyces sp. P1_H4, assembly GCF_056405255.1. Lineage (NCBI taxonomy): Bacteria > Bacillati > Actinomycetota > Actinomycetes > Micrococcales > Microbacteriaceae > Agromyces > Agromyces sp. P1_H4. The sequence continues at coordinate 1,249 of NZ_JBFUCL010000519.1, forward strand.
TGCGCAACCTCTCGGGCGGCAACCAGCAGAAGGTGCTGCTCGCGCGCTGGCTCGCGATCGCCCCCCGGCTCCTCATCCTCGACGAGCCCACCCGAGGCATCGACATCGGCGCGAAGGCCGAGATCCAGAAGCTCGTCTTCAACCTCGCCGAGAACGGAATGAGCGTGCTCTTCATCTCGGCCGAGCTCGAGGAGGTGCTGCGCCTCAGCCACCGCATCGTGGTGCTGCGCGACCGGCACGTCGTCGCCGACCTCGAGAACGACGGGCTCACCGTCGACGCGCTGCTCGCCCTCATCGCCGACGGCTCTGGCGACGATCCAGAGGCTCCGGATGCCGCGGGCGGCGAGCTGCTCGCCGCATCCGTGCCG
>NZ_JBFUCL010000520.1:0-1608 GCF_056405255.1 Agromyces sp. P1_H4
TGCCGGGCGTGTAGCCGGCGAGGTCCTCGGCCGGCCAGCCCAACTTCACGAGCTCCTGCTTGAGGGCGCCGCGCGCCCACGCCGCGACGAGGAAGCTCTCGTCGTCGATCCGCTCGGTGAGCAGCGGCGCGATGCGCTTGGCGTTCGCCACCTCGGTGAGCACGGCGATGTCGCTGGAGTACAGGCGCAGGGCGCCGTCGTCGGTGCGGTCGACGATGAGCCGGCCGTAGCGGCCGACGGTCTCGCGCATGTCGACGGCCACGGTCTGCGGCACGGGGAACTTAGCGTACCGCTCGAGCGTGCCGAGCATGTCCTCGGCTCCGTGGCCGGCGGCGCGGGCGTTCCACAGCCCGAGACGGGTGATGCGATAGGTGTGCACGTGCTCTGGGGCGCGCTCGAGCTCGGCGAAGACCGCGAGGTCGTGCCGCGCGTCCTCCGCGAGCGGATGCGCGACTTCGAGGAGCACGGTGCGGTCGCTCTGCACGATGAGTGGGCCGTCTGACATAGCGTTCGAGTCTACGCCCGCTTCGGGGGACGACGGCCGCCACGCGGCATCCGTCGCTCGCGCCTCAGACGTTGGTGGGCGCCGGGGAGACCGCGGCGATCGCGGAGAGCGGCAGCGTGCGCTCGATGTCGGCCTTGCGATCGCGGGCGCGGAGGCGTCCGTTCGCGACGCTCGCGGGAGCGAGCAGGTAGTCGGCGGTCTGGCCGCCTGGCATGCGCACGGTGACGGTGAGGGTCTCCTTCGCGCGGGCCGCGGCCTCGAGCTGGCGGGCGAGCCACGCCTGCTCGGTGGCGCCGGCGTCGCCCGTAGCGAGGACGCGGTCGAGCAGCGCGGCGACCGGATCGGTCTTCGGCGGCGGCGGGGGAGCCGTGGCGAGGCGATGCCGACGCAGCCGGACGATCTCGCCGTTCCCGTCTTCGGCGGCCACCGGATACCTCGCATCGGACAGCGCCCAGAACACGACGTCGGGCGTGAACCGGGAGAGGAGCCGGTGCGGGCCGGTCTGGCGCAGCCCGATCGACGACAGCGACTGGTCGACCGCGAGCGTGCGCACGAGCTGCTCGTCGTCGGAGCGGATCGCGGCGCGCGCCGGGGCGTCGGCATCGTCGGCTGCGGCCACGCGCACCGAGCCGAACCGCGACGCCGCTTCTCCCACGAGATAGGCGAGCGGTTGCGGGATGCCGGTCAGCGAGAGGCCGTGAAGGAACGCGAGGATCGACTCCGACGTCTCGCCCGCGGCGAGCCCCCGGTTCACGGATGCCGCGCTCACGCGATAGGTCGATGCGAGGTCGCGGCCCTCGACGTCGGCGAAGCCCCTCAGCCTCGCGTCGAGCGCGGGCTCGAGCGGACCGGGCGACACGATGGAGAGGTCGTGCTGCACGTAGACCTTGTCGACCTGTGCGGGGAAGTGCGCGGCGAGCAGCCGCGCGGCGCGATCGATGTCGCCGGCGAGCACGAGCCGACCGGTCTCGACCGGTTCGCCCGCGACGGCGAGGCCGAGCGACTCGGCGTCGCCGACCAGACGGTCGAGGCCCTCCTCGATCCAGCGGCCACCGGCCGGGTAGAACCAGTGCACGTCGTCGCGCAGGTCGGTCGCCGTGAGG
>NZ_JBFUCL010000521.1:0-1607 GCF_056405255.1 Agromyces sp. P1_H4
GCTCGGCGATGGCGCGCACGGTCGGCTCCCGGTGCAGCGCGTCGTCGTAGTGGTCGGCGAAGGCCCGCGTCATGCCGATCAGCTGCGTGACGATCGGGCTCAGCAGGTCGAGCAGGTCGCGCAGCGCCGCGAGCTCCTCGCGGTGCGCCGACCGGCGCGGGTTCAGGGTGAGCGACTCCTCGCCGGCGTCGATCGCGGCCTCGGCGGCATCCCGCATCGGGCGCAGCAGCCGCGCCTCGATCATGAGCGTCTCGACGTCGGCGGCCGCCTGCGGCCCCTCCAGCGCCGCCGCGAGTCGATCGACGGATGCCGCGAGCTCAGCGCCGAGCCGGGCGACGTGCTCGCGCGCGGGCGCCACCGCCACGGGTGGCACGATCGCCACGTTCACCACGATGCCGATGGCCGCGCCGATGAGCGTCTCGAGCACCCGGTCGAGGGCGTACTCGGGCGAGGACGCGCCGAGCGCGAGCACGAGCATCGCGCTGATCGCGACCTGGTTGGACGTGCCCGGCGTCATCTTCAGCGCCCAGGCGACGAGCATGGCGATGACGATCGCCAGCAGGATGATCCAGGTGCTCTGCCCGAACACGAGCGAGATGCCCGTGGCGATCACGACGCCGAGGATCACCCCGATCGAGCGCTCGACCGCCTTGCCGAGCGACTGGTTCACGCTCGGCTGCACCACGAGCAGTGCCGCGATCGCGGCGAACACCGGCAGCGGCCCGGGGATCAGCCAGCCCGCGATGAGCCAGGCGGCGATCGTCGCGACCGCCGACTTCGCCACCTGCAGCAGCGGGACCCGCTTCGTGGCGCGCAGCGTGGCCGAGATGCCCATGCCCCTCAGGCTAGCCGCGCGCCGGAGGGCTGGGCAGATGGGTCGCCCGCGGGTGAGAATGGGACGGTGCCACCCGGCACGCCCTTCGAGGACGAACGAGGTGTCACGCATGCAGCGATCCGTCTCCGCCCAGCTCACCCTGCAGGTCGCCGCTCCGGCGCGGCTCGCGTTCATCGTCGCCGTGGCGGCCCGTCCGCCGGCCGAGCGACTCGCCCTGCGGCACGACGGCGAGGCGATCGAGCCCCGCGAGGTGACGGATGCCGCGGGCACGCGCATCCACGTCGTCGACGTCGCGCCCGGCACGGTCACGCTGCAGTACGAGGCCACCGTCGAGGGGCGCGCGGACGCGGCATCCGGGACGGAGCTGGAACTGCTGGAGTACCTCCGGCCCAGCCGCTACGGCGAGGCCGACCGGCTCGCGCCGACCGCGCACGCGGAGTTCGCGGGGCTGGCCGGTGCCGACCTGCTCGCCGCCGTGAGCTCGTGGGTGGGCACGCGCCTGAGCTACGTGCCCGGTTCGAGCCAGCCGACCGACGGCGCGGTGCAGACGCTGCTCGCGGGCCAGGGCGTGTGCCGCGACTACGCCCACCTCGTGATCGGGCTGCTGCGCGCCCTCGACGTGCCGGCCCGCCTCGCCGCCGTCTACGCGCCGGGCCTCGACCCGATGGACTTCCACGCGGTCGCCGAGGCCTATGTCGACGGCGCGTGGCACGTCGTCGACGCCACCACGCTCGCGCCGCGGTCGACGCTCGTGCGCATCGCGACCGGGCGC
>NZ_JBFUCL010000522.1:0-1593 GCF_056405255.1 Agromyces sp. P1_H4
GCCGAGACCCGCGCCGCAGACTGGCAGGTGCCGCCGCCGCCGCCGGCGCTCGCCGACCGCCGGGTCGAGATCACCGGTCCGGCATCGCCGGCGAAGATGGCGATCAACGCCCTGAACTCCGGCGCGCGGGTGTGGCTCGCCGACCTCGAGGACGCGTCGAGCCCGACTTGGGCGAACGTGGTGGGGAGCGTGCGCAACCTCCGCGACGCGGCATCCGGAACCCTCGCGTACACCTCGCCCGAGGGCAAGGCCTACGCGCTGCGCGACGACATCCGGCGGCCCACCGTCGTCACCCGCCCGCGTGGCTGGCACCTGCCCGAGAAGCACGTGCTCGTCGACGGTGAGCGCGGCTCGGGCTCCCTCGTCGACTTCGGGCTGCACTACTTCCACACGGCGCGCCAGCTCGTCGACAACGGCGACGGACCGTTCTACTACCTTCCGAAGCTCGAGGGTCGGCTCGAGGCGAGACTCTGGAACGACGTGTTCGTGTACGCGCAGGAGGCGCTGGACCTGCCGCTCGGCACCATTCGGGCCACGGTGCTCATCGAGACCATCCCGGCGGCATTCGAGATGGACGAGATCCTGTGGGAGCTGCGCGAGCACGTGTCGGGCCTGAACGCCGGCCGCTGGGACTACCTGTTCAGCATCATCAAGGTGTTCCGCGACGCCGGACCCGAGTTCGTCGTGCCCGACCGGGCCGACGTGCAGATGACCGCGCCGTTCATGCGCGCCTACACCGAGCTGCTCGTGCAGACCTGCCACCGGCGCGGTGCCGTCGCGATGGGCGGCATGGCGGCGTTCGTGCCGAACCGCGCCGACCCCGAGGCCACCGCCGTCGCCTTCGAGAAGGTGCGGGCCGACAAGACCCGCGAGGCGAACGACGGCTTCGACGGATCCTGGGTCGCCCACCCCGACCTCGTGCCTGTCTGCCGAGAGGTGTTCGACTCGGTGCTCGGCGACCGGCCGAACCAGCTCGACCGGCAGCGGCCAGAGGTCGACGTGTCGGCCGCCGAACTGCTCGACGTCGCCTCGACCGGCGGTGCCGTCACCGAGGCAGGCCTGCGCACGAACCTCTCGGTCGGCGTCGCCTACACGGCCGCCTGGCTCGCTGGCAGCGGTGCGGTCGCCCTGCACAGCCTGATGGAGGATGCGGCAACAGCGGAGATCTCGCGATCGCAGGTGTGGCAGCACCTCCGGCACGGCGTGGTGCTCGCCGACACCGGGCGCACGATGACGCCCGAGCTCGTGCGGGAGGTGTTCGATGAGGAGGTCGCGAAGCTCCGCGCCGAGACGACCCCCGAGCGGTTCGCCGCCTACACCGAGCCCGCCGCACGCCTCGTCGCCGAGCTCTGCCTCGCCGACGAGTACGTCGACTTCCTCACCCTCCCGGCCTACGAACTGCTGGAGTGAGCGTGCGCACCGCCCTCTCGGCCGTCACCCTCGCCGCGATCGACGCCCGGCTCGCCGCGACCGACCGGCTCCTCGCCACGGCCTATCCCGGCGACGACGGCTCCCGCCAGCCGGTGCACACCGTCTACGTGCCCGCCGACCGGTACACGCCCGAGCTCCCCGCGCTGTGGGGACGCGACGCGC
>NZ_JBFUCL010000523.1:0-1583 GCF_056405255.1 Agromyces sp. P1_H4
CTCCCAAGCGCTCGGCGCCCGTGACCCGGCCGACTCCGGCAGCCCCGGCTGAGCTCGAGGGCGACCACGACGGCCTCACCGTCGCCGGCATCGACCTGCAGCGGCTCCGCGCCCAGCGCGCCGCGCGCCCGGCCACGGCCACGCCCACGCCTCCGTCGGGCGTCACGGTGTCGCCTTCGGCGTCGCTCCGCATGCCCGACGGCAGCCTCGAGCCGATCGGCCACGAGGTCGTCCTCGGGCGCGCGCCGAGCGTGAGCCAGGTCTCGGGCGGGCGCATCCCGCGGCTCATCACGATCGGAGCCGGCGACCCCGATATCTCACGCAACCACCTGCGCGTCGCGGTCGAGGGAGACACGGTCGTGGTGACCGACCTGCACTCGCGCAACGGCACGCATGTCGTCGCGCCAGGCAAGCCCCCGGTCAAGTTGCGGGCCGGCGAGCCGACGCCCGTCCTCACCGGTACGGTGATGGACCTCGGCGGCGGCTGGACCATCCAGGTCGTGGGCGAATGATGYGTCGCGCCCCGTCCACGCCGCCCGACCTGCCCGGATACACGGCGCTGCAGCTGCTCGGCTCTGGCGGGTTCGCCGATGTGTTCCTCTACGAGCAGCGCCTGCCGCGGCGCAAGGTCGCGGTGAAGGTGCTCCTCACCGAGGAGCTCGGCCGTGACACGCGCGCCCAGTTCGTCGCCGAGGCCAACCTCATGGCCCAACTGTCGGCGCATCCGTTCATCGTGACGATCTTCCACGCCGATGTCTCCGCCGACGGCCGCCCCTACTTCGTCATGGAGTACTGCTCGGGGCCGAGCCTCGCCGAGCGCTACAAGCGCGAGCGGTTCGCCGTCGAGGATGCGCTGCGCACCGGCATCCGCCTCGCCGGCGCCGTCGCCACGGCGCACGCCGCCGGCATCCTGCACCGCGACATCAAGCCGGCCAACGTGCTGACGAACGACTACGGGTGGCCCGCCCTCACCGACTTCGGCATCTCATCGAACCTCGAGGGCGAGTTGCCGGTGCACACGATGACGTCGCCCGTCGACGCGTCGTCGACGTCCTCCGGCCAGTCCGCGGTCGGCATGAGCGTGCCCTGGTCGCCGCCCGAGATGTTCGAGGATGACCCCAAGCCCGACCAGCGCAGCGATGTCTTCTCGCTCGCCGCGACGGTGCACTCCCTCCTCGCCGGGCGCACGCCGTTCGAGATCCCGGGGCGACCGAACGGGTCGCTCGACCTCATCGGGCGCATCGAGCGAGGGGCGATCACGCCGATCGGCCGCGACGACGTGCCGCGCAGCCTGACGGCCGTGCTGGCGAAGGGCATGGCGACGCGTCGCGAGGACCGCTATCCCAGTGCGGTGGAGTTCGCCAGGGCACTCCAGCGCGTCGAGCTGGAACTCGGCTACCCGGCGACCACCATCGAGGTCCCCAACCTCTCCTCCGAGCGACAGGCGCCCGTCGAGGACGGCGCTGACGAGACGCGCGCCCGCGCGGTGCGATCGGTCGAGGCGCAGCCGGCCGCCCCGACCCGGCTGCCGGCCGCCGTTCCCAGTGAGGACGACGCCACCCGCGCTCGCACGCCGCGTCAGG
>NZ_JBFUCL010000524.1:0-1582 GCF_056405255.1 Agromyces sp. P1_H4
GAGCTGTACTGCCTGGGACATCTCTTCCAGGCGGCCGTCGCCCGGGTGCGCACGCGCCCCGATGCCGACGACGGCCTGGTCGGCATCGCCCGCCGGGCGGCCGACCTCGTGTTCGAGGTCTTCGGCGCCGGCGGCGACGAGCGCATCTGCGGGCACGCCGAGGTCGAGGTGGGGCTCGCCGAGCTGGGCCGCGCGCTCGGCGAGCCGCGCTACGTCGAGCAGGCCCGCCTGTTCGTCGAGCGGCACGGCCGCGGCACCCTGCGCGACATCGAATGGGGCCGCTCGTACTACCAGGACGATGTCGCCGTGCGCGAGGCGGGCGTGCTGCGCGGGCACTCRGTGCGCGCCAACTACCTCGCGGCCGGCGCGGCCGACGTCGCGGTCGAGACGGGCGACGACGAGCTGCTCGGTGCGCTCGACCGGCAGTGGGAGACCACTGTGGAGCGTCGCACCTATGTGACCGGCGGGCAGGGCTCGCACCACCAGGACGAGGCGTTCGGCGAGGACTGGGAGCTGCCGAGCGACCGGGCCTACTCCGAGACCTGCGCGGGTGTGGCCTCCGTGATGTTCAGCTGGCGGCTGCTGCTCGCGCAGGGCGACCCCCGCTTCGCGGACCTCATCGAGCGCACGCTGTTCAACGTGGTCGAGACCTCGCCGTCCGAGGCTGGAACCGCCTTCTACTACGCGAACACGCTGCACCAGCGTCGCCCGGGCGCCGTGGCCGACGCCGACACGGTGTCGCCGCGGGCGCAGTCGTCGTTGCGCGCGCCGTGGTTCGACGTGTCGTGCTGCCCGCCGAACACGGCCCGCACGTTCGCGAGCCTCGCGGGATACGTCGCCACGGCGGATGCCTCGGGCGTGCAGCTGCACCAGTACACGCCGGCCGCCATCCGCACCACGCTCGAGACCGGGCAGGAGGTCTCGCTCGAGGTCGCGACCGAGTACCCGCGTTCGGGCGCCGTGCGCGTGACGGTGTTGACGGATGCCGCGGAGCCCTGGACGCTCTCCTTGCGGGTGCCGGCGTGGGCGGCGGGCGCGCGGCTCACCCTGCGGCCGGCCGGCGCCGACCTCGTGCAGGCGCAGGACGCGGAGCCGGGAATGGTGTCGTGGACGCGTGCCTTCGCCGCCGGCGACGTCGTCGAGCTCGAGCTTCCGGTCGAGCCGCGGTTCGCCGCTCCCGACCCTCGCGTCGACGCGGTGCGCGGATGCCTCGTGGTCGAGCGCGGCCCCGAGGTGTTCGCCCTCGAGTCGGTGGACCTCGCCGGCACGCCGCTCGCGGCATCCGACTTCGCCGACCTGCGGGTCGACCCGACGGCCGGCCTGCGCGACGCCGCAGGCCCCGAGGGCGGCGCGGGCGTGCTCGCCACCATGGTGGATGCGCGCACCGGCACGCGGGCCGAGGTGCCCCTCGTGCGGTACCACGAGTGGGCCGAGCGTGGGCCGTCGCAGATGCGGGTGTGGGTGCCGGTCGTGGGGGCGTAGGGGCGGGGAAGCGCGCCGCGCCGCCGCCGGGCGTCGCGGCGCCCGGCGCCCGCGGGAATGGCTCAGCGCCTCAGGGCTTGACGAGCCCGAGCTCGAGGAG
>NZ_JBFUCL010000525.1:0-1579 GCF_056405255.1 Agromyces sp. P1_H4
GCAGTCGGCCGCGGCCGCGCGCGGCACCGACGTGCGCCACGAGACGCCCGCCCGCGGCATCCGGGTGCTCGACGACGACCGCGTGCAGGTCGAGACCGATCGCGGAACGATCACGGCCCGCCGCGCAGTGGTGGCCGTCGGCGGCTGGACCTCGAAGCTGCTCGGCGGCCTGGTCGACCTGCCGCGTCTCGTCGTCACCCAGGAGCAGCCGGCGCACTTCGCCGTGCGCGACGACACGATCACGTGGCCCGGATTCAACCACCACCCCGGCCCGGGCGACGACTGGTGGTACTCGGGCACCTACGGCATGCTCACGCCCGGCGAGGGCGTGAAGGCGGGGTGGCACGGCGTGGGTCCCATCGTCGACCCCGACCTGCGCGACTACGAGGCGGAGCCCGTGCAGCTGGCCGCGCTTCGCCGCTACGCCCGCGAATGGCTGCCCGGCGTCGACGCCGCGGCCGYGACGCCGATCAGCTGCACGTACACGACGACGCCCGACTCGACCTTCGTGCTCGACGCGTCGGGTCCGATCAGCGTCGGCGCGGGCTTCTCGGGGCACGGGTTCAAGTTCACGCCGGCCGTCGGCCGCATCCTCGCCGACCTCGCCGACGGGCGCCCGGCGCCCGGCGTCTTCCGCCTCGGCCGCTTCGCCACCACCTGACCTGGAGCACGCATGACCGACTGCCGTCCCCTCGCTGCTTCCCGCATCGATGCCGTCGAGCTCGAGCGCGTCGACTGGCACGATCCGCGGGCCGTCGCCCTTCGTGCCGCCATGGACGACGAGATCGGCCCGCGCTACGCCGGGGATGTCGCCGAATTCGATCCCGACGCGCTCGCCGCCGTCTCGCGGGCGCTGGCCATCGATCCCGACGACATCGTCGCCACGCTCATCGCGACGGTCGACGGTGTGCCGGCGGGGCACGCGGCGCTCCGGCGACTGGGCGACGAGTGGGAGCTGAAGCGCGTGGTGACCCTGCCCGAGTTCCGCGGGCGGGGCGTCTCGCGAGCGCTGATCACCGAGATCGAGCGCCTCGTCATCGAGCAGGGCGGCACCCGGCTCATCCTGCAGACTGGCCACCGCCAACCCGAGGCCGTGCGCCTCTACGAGTGGCTCGGCTACCGCCCCATCCGGGTCTACCCGCCCTACGACGCGATCAGCTTCTCGCACTGCTACGCCCGCGACCTCGACTGAGTCGTCGCGGCCGACGTCGACGCGACGTCGAGCCGTCGCGCGTAGGAGTTCGACACATGCCGCCGACGGAAATCGTCATGTTGCGGCCGCCGAAGCCCGGAATCGCGGCGATCTCCACCCTGCGATGACGCGGGGTGACGCTTTCGGTCGCCCTGTGAAACACCGCGTTGCCCGGCTCCGCACCGCTCCCTAGCTTCGACATACCGGCCCCGTCACGGCGGCCGGATCGAACCGAAGAGGACGGAGCGAGCGATGACCACCCAGTTGAGCGTGCGGTACGTGAGCGCGGACGACGCGTTGGCGAAGCCCCTGCTCGCCGACCTCGAGCGGGAGTACGACGGCCGCTACGGCGAGTTCTTCGGCGAGCGTGCCAGCGCCGAGCTGAAC
>NZ_JBFUCL010000526.1:0-1578 GCF_056405255.1 Agromyces sp. P1_H4
GCTTCACGAGCAGCGGGAATCCGACGGTGGCGGATGCGGCGAGGAGAGCCGCGTCGTCGAGCGCGGGGTCGGCGATGCCGGGCACGGTCGGCACACCGGATGCCTCGACGTGCCGCTTCGCGCGGATCTTGTCGCCCATCACCTCGAGCGCCTCGATGCCCGGGCCGACGAAGACGAGGCCCGCATCGCGGCACGCCTCGGCGAAGCCGGCGTGCTCCGAGAGGAAGCCGTAGCCCGGATGGATCGCCTGCGCGCCCGACTCGAGCGCTGCGGCGACGATGCGTTCGGGGACCAGGTAGCTCTCACTCGCGGACGCAGGGCCGATGCGCACGGCTTCGTCGGCGAGCCGCACGTGCGGCGCGCCCGCGTCGGCGTCCGAGTAGACGGCGATGGAGCGGATGCCGAGGCGGCGCAGCGTGCGGATGATGCGAACGGCGATCTCGCCGCGGTTGGCGACGAGCACCCGGTCGAAGGGGCGCGGCGATCGGGAGCGCGGCCTCGGCTCCGATCCATGATCGGGCGGGCTCATGAGCGTGACCATCCGCGCCTCTCTGCACGTCGTTCGCGCGCCATCCAGTTAGCGCGCACTAACTGGACTCGATGTTAGCGGCCATTAACTGGAATGACAAGCGGCCGCGTCGGGTCGCGGATGCTCGCCATGGAGATCTGCGAGTACTACCGGCCGACCTTGCCGAACACTCCCGCGATCGGCGCCAGCACCGACGGACGTGCCGCGATCCACGCGGCGGCGATGACCACCAGGGAGGCGACGAAGATCCAGAAGCCCAGCCAGCCGTCGGCGTCCTGTGCGGCGTACATGTGGTTGAGGTTGCGGAGCGCCCCGGTCAGGAAGACGAGCGTGACGTGCACCACGATGAATCCGACGAAGTACAGCATCACGGGGAAGTGCACGGCACGCGCCCACTCCACCGGATAGCGGCGGTTGAGGGCCGCGGCGTCCTTCGGCCACACCCCCGACATGCGCACTCCCGTCAGCACGGCGAGGGGCGCCGCGACGAAGATCGTGACGAAGTAGGCGAGCACCTGGAGGCTGTTGTAGTTGACCCACCCGTTCTCGAGCGGCCAGTCCAGCGACAGGTACTGCAGCCCCGCCGAGACGGCGTTCGGGATGATGTCCCAACTCGTCGGTACGACCCGCATCCACTGGCCGGTCGCGAAGAGCAGCACGACGAAGACGACGCCGTTCACCAGCCACAGGACGTCGAGCGACTGGTGGAACCACAGGTTCAGGCTGATCTTCCGGCCGAGCCGGGACCACCGCGGCGTCCAGAACGCCGCCGGTCGCTTCTCGGTGCGCACCTGCAGGCCCGAGCGGATGATGAGCACGATGAGGAAGACGTTGAAGAAGTGCTGCCAGCCCAGCCACGCCGGCAGTCCCACCGGTGCGCCGTCGGGCAACGGCGTCTCGCCGGGATAGGTCGCGACGAAGTCCTCCATGAACTCGAGCCCCAGGAACCAGCGCGTGAGCTGCACGACGATGGTTGCGGCGCCGATGATCGCGAGGATGCCGACGACGGATGCCCCGGCCCACTGTCGGCCGTTCAGGGCGCCGAACCG
>NZ_JBFUCL010000527.1:0-1566 GCF_056405255.1 Agromyces sp. P1_H4
CGTCGAGCCCGCGCGCGCTGGCGCGGTGCGGGTCGTCCCGGTCGCCCGGATAGCTGAAGGTGATGGCGAGATCGGCCCGGTCGGCGCGCACGGCGGCGACCGCCTCGGGTGGCTCGGCCTCGACGTAGGTCACGCCCACGCCGGGGTGCGCCGCGCCGAGCGCCGCGATGAGGCGGGGCACGAGCGTCGCCGATGCCGACGGGAACGCGACGAGCCGCACACGGCCGGCACGAAGGCCGCGGATCTCGGCGAGCTCGCCGGCCGCGGCTTCGAGCGCGGTCKCCACCGCGTTGGCGTGCCGGGCGAGCACGCGCCCCGACTGGGTGAGCCGGATGCCGCGGCCGACCCGCTCGACGAGCGCGATGCCGGTGCGCGCCTCGAAGCGACGGAGCTGCTGGCTCACGGCGGGCTGGCTGTAGCCGAGCGCCTCAGCCGCCCCGGTGAGTGAGCCGTGCTCGGCGACCTGCCGCACCACCCGCACGGTCTGCAGGTCGAGCGCGGCGGCGAGTCCCTCGATCGATGCGTCGGACATGGTCGAATCATAACTCCATGGCATGCATATGATCACTCACCTGCGGTTGTCGAATGGATCAGCGGTGCCGAGACTTGAGCCATGTCCACCTTCCGCGATCGATTCGCCGCCGGCCGCGGCTACCTCGCCGCCTGCACGCTCGGGCTGCCCGCCGACGTCACGCGCGACGCCGTGCTGAGTGACCTCGAACGCTGGGCGTCCGGCACCGCGAGCGCCGCCGACTACTCCGCGACCCTCGAACGCGCTCGCGGCCACGCCGCGACGCTCCTCGGCGTGGACGCCGCCCGCGTCGCCACGGGTTCCCAGGTCTCGGTGTTCACCGGGCTCGCCGCGGCATCCGCCCCCGCGGGCGCCGAGGTGCTGTGCATCGACGGCGACTTCTCCTCGGTCGTGGCCCCCTTCCTCGCCCGGAGCGACCTGCGCGTGCGCCACGTGCCGCTCGCCGCCGTCGCCGACGAGGTGCGCCCCGACACGTGGATGGTCTCGTACTCGCTCGTGCAGTCGGCGACGGGTGAGATCGCCGACGCGGCATCCGTCGCCGATGCCGCCCGGAACGCCGGAGCGCGGGTGCTCGTCGACACGACCCAGGCCACCGGCTGGCTGCCGACCACCGACCTCGACGCAGACTTCATCGTCTGCCACGCCTACAAGTGGTTGGGTGCGCCCCGCGGCGCCGCGTTCGCCGCCGTCTCGGGGCGACTCGCCGACGAGCTGACGCCGTACACGGCCGGATGGTACTCGGGAGCGGATCCGTGGTCCTCCTGCTACGGGCCCGACCTCCACCTCGCCGGCGACGCGACCCGGTTCGACGTCTCCCCCGCCTGGCACGCGTGGGCCGGCGCCGAGGCCGCGCTCGGATTCGCCGCGTCCCTCGACGCCGCCGAGGTGCACGACCACGCCCTCGGGCTCGCGAACGCGTTCCGCGGGCGCCTCGGCCTCGACGCCGGTGACAGCGCGATCGTCGCGTGGCCCGACGCCGAGGGCGCCGACCTCGCGGCGCTCACCGCTGCGAGCATCACCGCATCGGGCCGGGC
>NZ_JBFUCL010000528.1:0-1548 GCF_056405255.1 Agromyces sp. P1_H4
CGATGGGGAGCGCGAGCCGGGCGCCGTCAGACACGGTCGCGTGCGGCATCCGCGTCGGCGATCTCGGTGAGGAGCGCGTCGGGGATGGCGGCGAGGTACGAATCGAGGTTGCGACGGGTCTCGACGACGGAGTCGCCGCCGAACTTCTCGAGCACGGCGTTGGCGAGCGTGAGCGCGACCATCGCCTCGGCGACGACGCCCGCCGCCGGCACGGCGCAGACATCCGACCGCTGATGGTGGGCGGGAGCCGCCTCGCCCGTGGCGACGTCGATGGTCGGCAGGGCGTGCGGGATCGTCGCGATGGGCTTCATGCCGGCGCGGACGCGCAGCACGGTTCCGGTCGACATGCCGCCCTCGGTGCCGCCCGCACGGTCGCTCGCCCGCACGATGCGCCCGTCGGCGAGGTGGAGTTCGTCGTGCGCGGCCGAGCCGCGACGGGTGGTGGTGGTGAAGCCGTCACCCACCTCGACGCCCTTGATGGCCTGGATGCCCATGAGCGCCGCGGCGAGCTGCGCGTCGAGCCGGCGGTCCCAGTGCACGTGCGACCCGAGGCCGGGCGGCACGCCGTAGGCGAGCACCTCGACCACGCCGCCGAGGGTGTCGCCGTCCTTGTGAGCCGCATCGACCTCGGCCACCATGCGCGCGGAGGTCTCCTCGTCGAAGCAGCGCAACGGGTCGGCGTCGAGACGGTCGACGTCGCCGGGCAGCGGGAGTGGGCGGTCCTCGGGCACGCGCACCGGCCCGATGGCGATGGTGTGCGCGACGAGGCGGATGCCGAGCTCGGCCAGGAACCCCCGGGCGACCGCGCCGAGCGCGACGCGCGCGGCGGTCTCGCGGGCACTCGCACGTTCGAGCACCGGACGGGCCTCGTCGAAGCCGTACTTCTGCATGCCGACGAGGTCGGCGTGGCCGGGGCGCGGACGCGTGAGGGGCGCGCCGCGGCCGCGCCCGAGCTTCGCCGGGTCGATGGGCTCGGGGCTCATCACCTCCTGCCATTTCGGCCACTCGGTGTTGCCGATGCGCAGGGCGATCGGGCTGCCGAGGCTCACCCCATGGCGGACGCCGCCCGAGATGTCGAGCTCGTCCTGCTCGAACTTCATGCGCGCACCCCGGCCGTAGCCGAGCTTGCGGCGCGCGAGGTCGGCGCGGATGGCGTCGAGCGAGACGGGGATACCGGCGGGAAGACCCTCGAGGATCGCGACGAGCTCAGGCCCGTGCGACTCTCCGGCGGTGAGCCAACGGAGCATGCTCCTATCCTTCCACAGGCGGATCAGAGCGAACGGCGCATGACGTCGAGGACGGCGGCCTCGTCGGGCAGCTCGCGGAGCGGATCCCCCGACGTGAAGATGCGCACCTGCAGGAGCGCCTGGTGCAGCAGCATCTCGAGCCCGTGCACCACGGTCCCGCCCGCCTCGAGCCACTGCGAGGCGAGGGTCGTCGGCCACGGTGCGTACGCGACGTCGAGCAGCGGCGTACGTTCCCTGAGCAGGACGGATGCCGCAGCGCCGGGATCGGCGCCGCCGGGCAGGGTGCTCACCACCAGGTTGG
>NZ_JBFUCL010000529.1:0-1542 GCF_056405255.1 Agromyces sp. P1_H4
ACCCGCGCAGCGCGTCCGCCGCGGGTGCGAGGGCGCCCGACAGCGGATCGAAGACCTCGCCCCGCATCCCGTGGTGTGCCGAGTGGAACACGGTCGCGCTGAGCAGCTCGGGCGGCACATCCGCCGAGGCCGTCGCCGCGGCATCCGTCGCACCGGGTGCCTCGAGGGCGTGCGACACGAGGGCGCGCGAGAGCGCCGTGATCAGCAGGGTGCTCTCGGCATCGAGTTGCGCGTCACCCATGCGGAACTCGATCGTCGGCAGGTGCTCCGAGAGCCGCACGTCCCACGAGATCAGCGCCAGGTCGGCCGTGCCGCCGATGCCGAGCAGCTGGCGGGTGCGGCGGTCGTAGTCCTCGGCGTCGAGGAACGAGGGCGGGCATCCGGCAGTGGTCCACCGGCGCATCAGCACGGTGCGCCAGCTGTCGAACCCCGTGTCATGGCCACGCCACAGCGGCGAGTTGGTGCCGATCGCGGTGAGCAGCGGCATCCAGGGCCGGGCCGCGTTGAGCGCGATGACGCCGGCCTCGCGGTCGGGCACGCCCACGTGCACGTGCAGGCCGCTCACCTGATGGTCGGCGATCAGGCCGCCGAGGTCGCGGACGATGCGCGCATAGCGCTCGCTCTCGGTGATGTCGGGGAACGGCGTGGTCTGGGGGGCGGTGCCGAGACTCGCACCCACGACGCCGAAGTCGGCCGCGTGATCGGCGACGCGGTGGCGGAACCCGAGGAGCGCCGCGCGCGCCTCGTCGAGCGTCGTGAACACGGATGACGCGTGCTCGACCTGTGACGCGAGGAACTCCTTGTGGGTCACGCCCGCCCAGTCGGGCTCCTGGGAGAGCCGCTCGAAGACCGCCGCCCCGACGTTCGCCGGACGCAGGGTCTCGGGATCGAGGAACTGGAACTCCTCTTCGACACCGAACGTCCGCATGTGCRCCCTACCCTTCGACGGGAAGCCCCCATCGAACTCTCGCGACGGCCGGACCGCCTGTCAAGCCCGCGCGAAACCGGGGGACGCCGAGTAGCGGCACCATGTCGAGAAACGGCGCGCAGCCTCGACATACTGGTGGGAGCGCGGTCCGCCTCCCGAACGAACGACGATGACGAACGATCGAAGGAGCGATTTCCGATGAAGTACCTCATCCAGATCTACAGCAACCCCGAGTCGCGCGCGGTGTGGGAGAGCTTCACGCCCGAGCAGCAGGTCGAGGGCTACGCCTCCTACCAGGCGATCAGCAGTGAGCTGGCCTCCAGCGGCGAGCTGGTCGCCAGCGAGGCGCTCGCCGACATCTCGCTCGCCAAGCGCGTCACCAACGACGAGGCCGGCACCGTGGCGAGCGACGGGCCCTTTGCCGAGACGAAGGAGCTCCTCGCGGGCTTCTACCTCGTCGACGTCGATGACGAGTCGCGTGCGGTCGAGATCGCCTCAGGCTTCCCCGAGGCCCGGTTCGGGCTCATCGAGGTGCGCCCGGTGCTCGAGATGACGGGTGGCGGCGACCTCTGAGGACGCCGGCACATCCGCGATGCCGTGAGCGACGCCGTCCG
>NZ_JBFUCL010000530.1:0-1520 GCF_056405255.1 Agromyces sp. P1_H4
CTCGGTGACGACGACCTCGGCCTCGGGGCCGGCGGCGAGCAGCATCGCGTCGCGGATCCCGGCGGCGGTTCCTGCACGTCGGTGCAGGGCCGCCGCCCCTGCGACGATGCGGCGCCGATGCTCGACCGACCACGCGGCATCCAGCTCGACGTCCACCCAGCCGGCGAGCCAGTCGAGGAAGTCGGGAGGAGTGGTCTGCGGGCGCAGGTAGGAGTCGAGGTTGTCGAGCACGGCGAAGACCGGCGCGAGCGAGGTGTCGAACGCGCCCAGGAAGCGCTGGAGGAACTCGTCCTCCTGCAGCACCGCAGGCAGCCGGTCGATGACGGGAACCGGGCTGTCGAGACCGCCGATGACGCCGCGCACCTCACACCCCCGCCGTCACGCGCACGCGGTGCTCGAACCCGAAGACGAGTGCATCGGGGTCGAGGTCGATGCGCTGGGTGGGCTCGCCGCGCTTGCCGGTCACCGGGTCGGCGCCGAAGAGYAGCACCTCGTCGACGAGCTCGGTGCCGGGCAACGACTGCAGCACCGAGTAGACCTCGCCGGCGAGCACCGGCCGCCCGAAGGGCCAGCCGCCGCCGTCGGCTCCACCTCGGGCGGCGTCGAAGTACCGGTAGAGGGTCGCGAGGGCCTGCTCGCGCAGCGGCTCGACCGCCACCCGCGGTCGGGCGATCAGCTTCGCGACCACGGTGATGCCCTGGTAGAGCGGCGGTTCGATCGAGAGGCGGGCACCGACGGTGCGCCGTGGCTCGAGGTCGTCGGCGATGACCTGCAGCACCTCGTCGGCGGGGATGAGGTCGGCGAACTCCACCCGTCCGTCGGGCCCGATCGCCGCGGCCGGCACCACCAGGAGCCGCACGCCCTGCCCCTCGCCGTCGCCCTTCGCGGCGACGGCACGCACCCTGGCCACGCCGGGCGCCGCACGCCGCGCCAGCTGCTCGTAGTCGTCGAGCGTCACCGCCCGGTCGAGGGTGCGCAGGGTGAGGGGTCCGCGCGCCTTCGCCTCCTCGATGCGCTCGCCGTCGACGCCGTCGTGCGCCGCCCCGCGATTGACCACGCCCCGCACGAACGGAACCGTGGTGCGCAGCACCGAGAGCGTGCCCGGCGCCACGTTGCCGCGGGCTCCCCCGCCCACGCGATACCGGCGCACGCGCAGGGGCGCGCCCTTCGGCGGCACCGCACCGAAGTGGCGCAGCGACCCGTCGGGCTCGCGCACGGCGGGCGGGAACGACACGACCCCGCGGGTGCGATCCACCCGCACGACCTTCGCATCGGACGCCTGGTCGGCGAAGTCGTCGACCTCGGTCCACTCGTCCCATCCGCCGCCGGCGCCCACGTCCACGGTGAACGGCGCGCCGTCGTCGACGATGGGCCGTACGGCGAGCGTGAACTCCTGCCCGGGCACGCCCTCCGACAGTCCGAGGATCTCGTCGTCAACGGTGGACGCGTGGATGGCGGCGGCGACCCCGCCGACCGTCCGCGCCTCCGCCGCCCGCACGACGGGCGACGCGCTGTACGTC
>NZ_JBFUCL010000531.1:0-1502 GCF_056405255.1 Agromyces sp. P1_H4
CCCCCGCCCAGAGTGCGGTGACCGCGGGCTGGATGAGGCCCGACGAGGAGGCGTCGGCGCGGGTCGAGACGGTGAACGCCGTGGACCGCTCGCGCCCGAGGCGCTCGGCCAGCGCCTGCGGGTCGTCGGTCGCCAGCCACCGCTCGGTGTACTGGGGGACGCCGGCGTCGCCCGCGAAGGCCGCCGTCGACAGCGCGCCGAGGTCGACGAGGATGCCCCGGTCGCCGGCGCCGGGAACGGCGGGCACGACGCCCGCCACCACGGCGTCGACGTCGGCCCCGCCGGTGAGCAGGCGGAAGGCCAGCGCGTCGCCCGGCTCGGCTTGGATGCGTGCTGCGAGGGCCTCGCCGAGGAGCACGGGCAGGGGGTGCGCGTCGTCCGAGGTCGAGGCGGCGTCGGGCGCGGTCGCGACGACGCGGCCGCTCGGGGCGGTCGCGGTCAGCTCCACCTGGCCCGAGGCGGACGCAGGTGCGTCGCCGTCGCCGTCCGCGTCCGCGCCGCCCTCGACCCGCACGTCGTCGATGGCGACGGTGACCGGCCCGGCGCCCTGGGACCCGGCGAGGGCGGCCTCGAATCCGAGCAGGCGCAGGGGAGCGGCATCCGGCAGCTGCAGTTCGGCCGTGCCGCCGCCCGCCGCCACCGGGAAGGCGACGCCCGGGAGCCGACTCGCCTCGCCCGACGGCCCGAGGACCCACGCCGACACGGTCACGGTGCCGGGCGTCCCCGCCGCCGCCTCGATGCCGACGCGCACCGTGACGGAGCGCGCACCCGCGGGCAGGTCAGGTGCGGCCGTTCGTCCCGAATCGACGAGCTGATCGAGCCCGTCCCTGTCAGAGGCGTCGGCCCCACTCGCCGCTCCCGGGGCGATGGCCCTCAGCCGATCGGCCGGCAGCGCCACGAGTGCCGCGGCATCCGACCCGATGCGGGCCTCGCCGCGGTACACCGCGCCGCTCGCGCCGACCCCGTCGAGGCTCGCAAACGGATCCGCGAGGGCGAGCGGGTCGTCGCCCTGCACGACGTCGCGGCCGGCGAACGACACGCGGACGTCGCCGCCGGTGGCGATGGCCGCCGCCTCGCGGTCGAACGCCTGCCAGCTCCCGGCGAACGCGGCCGCCAGCGTGAGCCCCGACACGCCGAGCATCACCACGAGCGATGCCGAGGCGTAGAGCCCGGCGCGCCGGGCGAGCTGGCGCATGGGCAGCGACGGGACCAGCCCCCGGCTCCGGGCGCCCATCCGCTCGAGAAGGCTCCCCGCCGGCCGCGCCAGCCCGAGGGCGGCGAGGCTCAGGGCGAGCAGCACGAGCACGGGCGCGAGCACCGCGACCGGGTCCACCTCGGGCGTGCCCGACGCGCTCGCGACGAGCGGCGACCCGTACAGCCGGAACTGCCACAGCGACACCGCGGCCGCCACGGCCACGAGCACGACCGCACCGGCCGCCGCCGCCCGCGGCGCCCGCCCCACCTCGTCGCCGGCCCCGCGCACCACCGGCCGGGTCGCATCG
>NZ_JBFUCL010000532.1:0-1483 GCF_056405255.1 Agromyces sp. P1_H4
GCCGCGGCCTGCGCGGCAGTCGGCTCCGCGCGAGCGCCCGCGCGCGGCATCCGGCACCATTGAGGGCATGCCCATCCTCAACAAGGACATGTCGGTCTGCATCTCGCTCGCGGCCCGGCCGTCGAACCTCGGCACGCGCTTCCACAACTTCCTCTACGACGAGCTGGGCCTCAACTTCATCTACAAGGCCTTCACGACCGACGACATCGAGGGCGCCGTACGCGGCATCCGTGCCCTCGGCATCCGCGGGTGCTCGGTGTCGATGCCGTTCAAGGAGGCGGTGATCCCCCTCCTCGACGTGCTCGAGGAGTCGGCCGCGGCGATCGAGTCGGTGAACACGATCGTGAACGACGGCGGCGTGCTCACCGCGTCGAACACCGACTACGAGGCCATCGCGATGCTCATCGCCGAGCACGGCATCGACCCCGGCGAGCGGGTGCTCGTGCGCGGCTCGGGCGGCATGGCGAAGGCGGTCGTGGCGGCGTTCCGCGGGGCCGGCTTCGGCGAGGTCACAGTCGTGGCGCGCAACGAGGCCGCGGGCTCGGCGCTCGCCGCGAAGTACGGCTACGCCTGGGTGGCGGAGGACCCCGCGCCCGCGTTCGACGTCATCGTGAACGTCACTCCGCTCGGCATGCACGGGGCGGATGCCGCGGCGCTGGCGTTCCCGCCCGCGTTCATCGAACGGGCGACCACGGTGTTCGACGTGGTGGCGTTCCCCGCCGAGACGCCGCTCGTGGCGGCCGGCCGCGCAGCCGGGAAGCGCGTGATCTCGGGAGCCGAGGTGATCGCGCTGCAGGCCGCGCGGCAGTTCGAGCGCTACACCGGCGTGCCGCTCACCCGCGAGCAGGTGGAGCGGGCGTCGGCGTTCTCGCGGGCGGAGTAGGGGCGGCTGGCGGCATCCGCTCTCGGGCAGCGGGCGTGCCGGGCGGCCGGGGCGCGGCCGCTCAGTGCACGAGCGAGCCGAGCCAGATGACGAGCAGCCCGAGGCTCCCGGTGACCACGGCGCTGACGACGCGCAGGTACCAGGGGCTGCCACGGCGGGCGGAGGCGAGGTAGCCGAGCACCGCGAGCACGGCCACGCCCACCCAGAGCGCGGCGTAGTACGCCACGTACTCGTCGACCCACCCGACGACGGCGAGCAGCAGGAACACGGCGGGCAGCACCATGGCCAACAGCAGTCCGGCGGTGTGCCGGATGGCATCGCGAGCGGCGATGAGGACGGCGCGCAGCCGCGGCTCCGTGTCGTCCTCACGCGCGAGCACGCCCGAGTAGATGTGCGCGAGCCAGAACACGCCGACAGATCCGAGCACGAACAGCAGCACCTCGAGGTCGGTGTCGTCCTCCCACCCCACGGCGATCACGGAACTGACGAGCACGGTGCCGTAGATCGCGTACTCCGTGCGGTAGGCCGAGAGCGCCCTCCGCACGGGAGTCCACACGGCGTGCATGGCGGTTCCTTCCACCGGGCGCAGGGGACCCTGCG
>NZ_JBFUCL010000533.1:0-1478 GCF_056405255.1 Agromyces sp. P1_H4
CCCCTGGGCCGCGGCGATGGTGTCGCTCGCGCCGGCGAGGGTGTCCTCGGCCTGCTTGACCGCACGGGCCTCGAGGATGCCGCCGTGCGAGTCGAGCTGCTTGACGTCGGGGTTCGCGGCGTCGGTCAGCGCGCGGGTCTCGGCGATGCGATCGTTCTGCGCGGCGACCGCACCCTGCACGGCGAAGCCGGTGCCGACCATGGCGCCGATCGCGGCGACGGCGCCCGCGGCGAGGAGTGGTCCACGTCGCCAGCCGGTGGGCCGGCGTCGATCGCGGCGGCTGGCCGACTCGGGCTCGGGGGCGGTGATGGAGTGCTCTGAATTGGAGGAAGGCTGGTTCTGCATGACTTTCACGGGGCGGAGTCCCGAGGCTCGAGGCCACGTGATTCCTTGCTCGACGTTCCACAGACGCGGGGGCGCCCGGGCGAAGTGGCCAGTCTGACGACCCCTTCTGTACGTCTCCGCACATGTTCCTGTGAATGTCATCCAAGGTATTGACGATCGCTCGATTATCACGGTTCGGTCACGACCCGCCCCGGATGCCGCGTGATCACGCCACGTCGCGATGCTCCCCGCGCAGGTCCATGCTGATCTGATCGGCGTCCAGCGTCTCGAGCGCCCCCGTCAGCACCGACGCGCTGAACGTGCCGTCGTCGCGGGCGGCGAGCAGCGCCTCCCGCTGCGCCTCGATGATCTCGAGCCGCAGGGTGCGGAAGAGTTCCCGATCAGCGGCGGGATCCCGGTCGCCGTGCTGGCGTTCCCCGGTGGCCGCCCGCGCCTCGCGATGCTCGCGCACCAGGTCATCGGCCACGCCCCGCAGCATCCCCTCCAGCTGCGCCCGTTCGGTGCGGGCCGCCTCGACGTCGACCCCGGCCGGCTTCACGAGGCGGACGAGCCACGGCAGTGTGCCGCCCTGGATGAGCAGCGAACCCGCTGCCACGAGGAACGCGATGAAGATCACGAGCGACCGGTCGGGTGTGCCCTGCGGCAGCGTCTGCGCGGCCGCCAGCGTGACGGCGCCGCGCATTCCCGCCCAGACGATCACCGTGCCCTCGCGCCAGCCCAGAGGCACGGCCATGAAGTAGTCGATGTCGGCGACCTTGCGCCGGATGCGGGTCTGGAACCGCTGGAGGGAGGCGGCGGACAGCACCCGGCCGGCCCGGCGACGACCTGAGCCACCCTGGGGCTCGGGCGCGACCACCTCGCCGGGCTCGACCGTGTCGAGGCGCTCCTGGAACGCCGTGAGGTGCGGCTTGATGCTCRCCCCGCGGCGCGAACTGCGCCGCTGCAGGCCGAGCATGGGCAGCACGAAGAGCGCCCGCACCAGGATCACCGTCACGAGCGTGATCGCCGCCACCCGAGCGCCGAGCTCCACGCCGCGCGTCTCGTCGGTGAGGTCGCTGAGGATCGTCGAGAGCTCCAGGCCCATCACGAGGAACACCGTGCCCTCGAGGATGAGCTCGATCGTGCGCCAGTTC
>NZ_JBFUCL010000534.1:0-1467 GCF_056405255.1 Agromyces sp. P1_H4
GGGGAGCACGCTCGCCACCGCGATGGAGGCGCGGGCCTTCGGGGCGCCCGGCGCGCGCACCTGGGCGCGGGCGGCGAAGTTCGGTGGCATCGAATGGGTGGTCATCGCCGCCGGATGCCTCGTGGCGGCGGTGTCGGCCACCGCGGCCGTCGCCACGGGGAGCTGGAATGTCATCTGGTCCTGACGCCGGCCATCGTGCCGGCGGCCGCGACTCTGGACCGACGACCGCCGGGGACCGACCCGATCGAGGTGGCGAGCCCGCCGCGTCGGCGCTTCGCGCGGTGCGTGCGGCCGTGCGC
Source organism: Agromyces sp. P1_H4 (assembly GCF_056405255.1). Taxonomy (NCBI): domain Bacteria; kingdom Bacillati; phylum Actinomycetota; class Actinomycetes; order Micrococcales; family Microbacteriaceae; genus Agromyces; species Agromyces sp. P1_H4. Next base: position 300 of record NZ_JBFUCL010000534.1, read on the forward strand.
GGCATCCGGAACCCGCTCGTGCTCATCGACGGACCCAGCGGTGCAGGCAAGTCCACGCTCGCTGACGCGCTGGTCGACCGGTGGCCGGGGCGACCGCCGCAGCTCGTGCGCCTCGACGATGTGTACCGGGGGTGGTCGGGACTCGAACGGGCTGGGGTGGAGCTGTCGCAGACGCTGGTGCGCCCGCGCGCCCGCTTCCAGGTAGGTCGGTGGCGACGCTGGGACTGGGTGAACCAACGCCCCGGTGCGCGCGAGCACGTTCCTCCCGGCGAGGCACTGATCGTCGAGGGCTGCGGCGCATTCGCGGCGGGAGGCTCGGCTCGCTCGGCGCTGCGGATCTGGGTCGACGCGCCCGACGCGCTCCGCAGGCGCCGCGCCCTCGACCGTGACGGCGGCGCCTACGACCCGTACTGGGGGATGTGGGACCGCCAGTGGCGGCACTACGTGCACCGTACCGTGCCGGCCGTTCGCGCCGATGTACGACTGCGGGCCGCACCCGACGGGCGCACCGAGCCTCGTCCCGACCCGGGCGCGGCTCCTGTGCACGTCCGTTCGCGCGGGCTAACGTAGTGGCATGAGTGCAGACGCAGCAGCAGAGTACGTCGCCGAGTTCATCGACGGGCCGCTCGAGGGCGAGTTCGAGCATCGAGTCCTCGTCGGCGGCAAGCCCGAGTCCCGCGTCGGCATGCTGGCAGCGGTCGACGGCCTCGAATCGCTGTTCTGGTACGACGCCGTCGACGAGCGCGAGGTGAACGGACAGGTTCGCGTGCGATTCCGTTTCGACGCGGGCGACTCCGATCCCGTCGAGTTCGACGAGGACGACAACGACTGACGCGGTGACGGTCGCCGTCCGAGCCGTCGTCGGATCGGGGTGTTCCGGGTTCCGCGGCCGGTGGTCAGCCGTCCTGTGCGTCGAAGAACGCGGCGATGAGGGTCGACGGGTTCGTGAGACGCCAGATCGGCCCCGGGTCGCGGATGTCGCCCGAGAGCTGCAGCGGTGACGCGATCTCGCCCGTCGCCGTGGGCACCGCGACTCGGCCGACCTCGCGGCCGTCGGGTGCCGTCGAGAACGGATCCACGGTGACGGATGCCGCGCCGAACGCCTCGCCCCACGGTGCATCCGTGCGGTCGACCGCGGCGACGAGCTCGGCCTCGTCGCCCCATGGCG
>NZ_JBFUCL010000535.1:0-1448 GCF_056405255.1 Agromyces sp. P1_H4
GCGCGAGCGAGTCGGCGCCGCCCGACAGGGCCACGAGCACGAGTGGGGCGGCATCGGACGAGGCCGCGCCCGCGGCATCCGGAAGCACCGCCCTGACCGCCCGGCGCACGTCGGCGATCGGCGGCGTCAGGCGGGGACGACGCTCGGCAGGCAGCTCGTCGGAAGGCATCAAGTAACCTTATTCCGCCGATCGCGCCCCGTTCCGACCGGGCCGCGGGCCGAGTTCGAGCACGAGCTTCCAACCACGAGGAGAACCACATGGGCGAGTACGCCGCGATCATCGAGATCCCGAAGGGGAGCCGCAACAAGTACGAGGTCGACCACGAGACGGGTCGCGTGTTCCTCGACCGCGTGCTCTACACGACCTTCGTCTACCCCACCGACTACGGCTTCTTCGAGAACACGCTCGGCGACGACGGCGACCCGCTGGACGTGCTCGTGCTGCTCGACTACCCGCTGTTCCCGGGCGTCGGGGTCAAGGTGCGCCCCGTCGGCGTGTTCCACATGACCGACGACGGCGGCGGCGACGCCAAGGTGGTCGCGGTGCCGGCCGGCGACCCCCGCTGGAACCACATCCAGGATGTGAACGACATCCCCGAGTTCACGCGCAAGGAGATCGAGCACTTCTTCGAGCACTACAAGGACCTCGAGCCCGGCAAGTGGGTCAAGACCGAGGGCTGGGCGGACGCCGCAGAGGCCGAGTCGCTCATCGCCAAGGCGATCGAGAAGTTCCCCGGTCACTGACCAGGGCATGAATTGAGCGGATGCCGCGTGCGCGCGACATCCGTCGCGACGAAGGGGCGGGCCTGGCGGCCCGCCCCTTCTCACGTGTTCGGGCCGCGCTCGCGATGCCGCCGCTCGCCACCGAAATGTAGGAAGTTGGAGCGTGCGTGCGGCGCGTGGGCGCTCGCCGCGCCGCCGAGCAGACAGAAGTTCCTACATTTCGGATGGAGCGCTCGGACCGAGGCCGAGGGCCGAGGCGGGAGTGAGGCCGCAACCGGCCGGGCTGCGGCCGAGGAGGCGCCGAGCGTCAGCCGGCGGGGCGGGCGGCCGCCGACGGCGAGCCCCAGATGAAGTACTCGCGCACCGGTACGCCCTCGCGGGGGGCCTCGAGGATGCGGCCCCCTCCGAGGTAGATCGCGACGTGGTAGTAGTCGCCGCCCGTGCCCCAGAACAGCAGGTCACCGCGCTGGATCTGCGACAGCGGCACGGCGAGGCCGCGCCCGGCGAGCGTGTAGTACTGATTCGTCGCCGAGTGCGTGCCGATCGAGATGCCCGCCTGCGCGTACGACACCTTGGTGAGCCCCGAGCAGTCCCACATGTTCGGCCCTGCGCCGCCGAGCCGGTACGGCTCGCCGAGCTGCTGGCTCGCGAACCAGATGGCCGTCTCGACCGCGCCCGAGTTCGGCGGGGCCGGTGCCGGGTTCGGCGCGGGAGCGCCGCCGCCC
>NZ_JBFUCL010000536.1:0-1441 GCF_056405255.1 Agromyces sp. P1_H4
CGCCTGATCGGGCCATCGCAATGCTCGAGGGGGCACTCGGCTCCTGGCGTGGCGAGCCATACGCGGACCTCCCCGACTGGGAGCCGGCCCGGGGCGAAGCCGCACGGCTCCACGACCTCCGCGCGATCGCGGAGGAGGATCTGCTCGCCGCCCGCCTCGAGCTGGGACATGCCGTGAGCGTCATCTCCGACGCCGAGCGCCTCGTGCGCGACCGACCGCTCCGCGAGCACCGCTGGGCGCTGCTGGCCCGTGCCCTCTACCGATCCGGCCGCCAGGCTGACGCGCTCGCCGCCCTGCGTGATGCCCGCCGGCGGCTCGACGAGGAACTCGGCATCGATCCTTCGGCCGAGCTCACCGAGCTGGAGACGGCGATCCTGCGCCACGACCCTGATCTGGAGGCCGCGAGCCCCGTCGGACCTGACGTGCCGTGCCCGTACCGCGGGCTCGCCGCGTTCGGAGAGAGGGACGAAGAGGAGTTCTTCGGTCGGGATGCCGATATCCGCGCGGGGCTCAGTCGGGTTGAACGCGGGCGGTTCGTGGCCTTCACCGGGCAGTCGGGATGCGGCAAGTCCTCGCTCGTGCTCGCCGGCATCGTTCCCGCACTGCGCCGGGATGCACGGTCGGTCGAGGTCACGACCCCTCGACGCGGCCTGCATCCGTTCGTGGCCGGCACAGACGACGATCGACAGGTCCTCGTCGTCGACCAGTTCGAGGAGCTCTTCACCGGTCTGGACGCCGGTGCGACCGAGGATGCCACCGACGTCATCGCGCGCGTCCTTGAATCAGGCGGCACCGTGCTGGTGACCGTGCGCAGCGACTTCCTCGACGCGTGCGCACGGTTACCTAGGCTCGGACCACTGTTCACCGACGGCGTCCAGCTGGTGCCGCCGATGGGACAGGAGGGGCTTAGGGCGGCGATCGAGGGCCCGGCGCGAGCCGCCGGCCTGCGGCTCGAACCCGGCCTCACCGAGCTCATCCTCCGGGATGCCGCCGGCCGTCCGGGTGTGCTCCCGCACGTCTCGCACGCCCTCGTCGAGACCTGGGCGCGGCGGGAGGGGGCGACGCTCACCGTGCACGGGTACGAGGCCTCGGGCGGGCTCTCCGCGGCCATCGCGCAGTCAGCAGATCGGCTCTACTTGCGGATGACCCCGGCCGATCGAGCCATCTGCCGGTCCACGATGTTGCGCCTCGTCGCCCTCGCCCCCGACGGCACCCCGGTGCGCCAGAGCCTTCCGGTCAAGGGCCTGCATGATGACGGCGCACGTGACCGTGTGCTCGCGATGCTCGCGGCCGCGCGCCTCATCAGCACGGACGAGACGAGCGTGGAGGTCTCGCACGAGGCGCTCGCCGACGCCTGGCCCCGATTGAAGAACTGGCTCGAGCACGACGCCGACGACCTGCGGACCATGCACGCGCTCGCTGTCGCGGCGGAGGCCTGGGA
>NZ_JBFUCL010000537.1:0-1435 GCF_056405255.1 Agromyces sp. P1_H4
CGAGCGCGGCGAGCTCCGCGGCCACTCCCCCGACCCCGATCTTGTCGAGCTTGTCGATCGTGATGAGCGCCCGCTCGCGGAGCTCGTCGGGCACGCCCCACGAGCCGAGGATGCCCGCCAGGATGCGCCGGTCGTTGATGCGGATCGTGCAGCCGCCGAGGCCGAGGGCGTCGAGCGTGGCGAGGGTCGCGGTGAGCAGCTCCAGCTCGGCGAGCGGGCCGGCCTCGCCGATGATGTCGATGTCGCACTGCACGAACTGGCGGTAGCGGCCCTTCTGCGGGCGCTCGGCGCGCCAGACCGGCGCGATCTGGATCGACCGGAACACCGGCGGCAGCGCAGCGCGGTGCGTGGCGTAGAACCGTGCGAGCGGCACCGTGAGGTCGTAGCGCAGGCCCAGGTCGGCGAGCGAGAGCGCGTCGCCGGATGCCGCGGCCGCAGCGAGGTCGTCGGGCGTCAGGCCGCGCTTCATCACGGCGAACGCGAGCTTCTCGTTGTCGCCGCCGAGGCCGGCGTGCAGCCGCGAGGAGTCCTCCATGACGGGCGTCTCGATCTCGTCGAAGCCGTGCGCCGAGTACACGCCGCGGATCACGCCGAGCGCATGCTCACGCCGGGCCTTCTCGGCGGGGAGGAAGTCGCGCATGCCGCGCGGAGGGGTGACGGATGCGGCCATGCCGACCATTCTTCCAGCACGCGGCCGCCGGCCGTGGCCGATCGGCGCGAGCGCTCGGCCGAGTGTCTCACCCGAACAGGTCGAGGTCGACCCCGCGCGTCCGCGCCGCCCGCTGCAGCGCGTCGGCCTCGTCGATGCCGRCGGCGACGTACACGTGCAGCCCGTCGGCGTCGTCGCGCACGAGGTACTCGAAGTCGGTCGTGACGATCACGTCGTCGTCGCCGTCGAGGTAGCTCCAGCGCACGCGCACCATCGTGATGAGCTCGGTGAGCGCGGTCATGGAGCGGATCTCGGGCACCGCCGACTCGAGGCCGAGGCGCCGATAGAGCGGGTACGACGCCTCGAACGCGGCCGACAGGTCGGCGCGGCTCTCGAGCGCGCCTGCGAAGTCGTCGGTGACGATCATCCCCGGCAGCCCCCACAGCTCGGCGGTGGCGTCCGCGTCGAACTCCCGAAGCGCGGCGGCGTACTCGTCGAAGTACTCGGCGAGCCGCTCCTCCTCGATCCCCATGGCGCCTCCCCATCCGTTGAGCCGACGGTACGCCGACCGCGGTGCTGTGCGCGACCCCTCCGATGGCGGATGCCGCAGCGGTTGCTTCGGTGCAGGCGGCCTGTCGCAGGCCGGATGCCGCGTCACCGCGCTGCCCTTGTCGACCGTCGCGGCCCCGCCTAGGCTCGCGATCGTGCGCGTGCTCATCGCCGGCGCGACCGGCGTCCTCGGCTCCCGACTGCTCCCCGCCCTCGTCTCGGCGGGCCATACGGTGG
>NZ_JBFUCL010000538.1:0-1408 GCF_056405255.1 Agromyces sp. P1_H4
GCCGCACCCGGCGCGACGACCTCGGCAGCCGCAGCGTCGGGCTCGGCGTCGGCATCGGCCTCCGCGTCGGTGGCGAACGCGTCCTCCGCGTCGCCGAGGGCCGCGCCGTACCCGGCGCCGCGCTCGTCGCGCACGATGTCGCCCGCGGAGAGCTCGATCACCCGGCGCTGCATCTGGTCGACGATGCCGGCCTCGTGGGTGGCCATGACCACGGTGGTGCCGCTCGCGTTGATGCGCTCGAGCAGGGTCATGATGCCCGCGCTCGTCACCGGGTCGAGGTTGCCGGTGGGCTCGTCGGCGAGGAGGATCTGCGGCTTGTTCACGATGGCCCTGGCGATCGCGACCCGCTGCTGCTCGCCACCGGACAGCTCGTGCGGCATCCGCTTGCCCTTGCCGTCGAGGCCGACGAGCTTCAGCGTCTCGGGCACGGCCGACTGGATGTATCCCCGCGACTTGCCGATGACGCGCAGGGTGAAGGCCACGTTCTCGTAGACGTTCTTGTTCGGCAGCAGCCGGAAGTCCTGGAAGACGACGCCGAGGTCGCGCCGGAAGTACGGCACCTTGCGGCTGGAGATGCGCCCGAGGTCCTGCCCGAGCACGTGGATCTTGCCCTTGGAAGGCTTCTCCTCCTTGAGGATCAGCCGCAGGAAGCTCGACTTGCCGGAGCCCGAGGCGCCGACGAGGAAGACGAACTCGCCGCGCAGGATCTCCACCCCGATGTCGTTCAGGGCGGGTCGTGCCTGACCCGGGTAGGTCTTGGTGACGGAGTCGAATCGGATCATCGAGGAAGAGCCTAGGCAGGCCGCCCTCGATCGCGACCACGACTCGCCCAACTCTCAGGGAGCGGCGCGCGCGTGCCCCTGTTCGCCGGTCGCAGTGCGCGCGAACCGCGGCGCGCACGTGGCGGATCGGCCGTCACCTCCCTAGGTTGGAGGGAGCAACCGACGGCGCCCGAGGAGGTGACATGACCGTTCCGCTCATCGGCATCGTCGCGGATCGAAAGTCCGCGAGCTACGGGGCCTGGGTCGACATCCCGACCGACGCGATCTCGCACACCTACACGGCCGCGATCCAGGAGGCCGGCGGCGCTCCGCTGCTCTTCCCCAGCCTCGACGTGCACCTCGACGACCCCGAGCGGCTCATCGACCTCGTCGACGGCCTGTTCCTTCCCGGCGGGCGCGACCTCGACGCCGAGCTGTACGGCAGCGAGGCGCATCCCTCGAACGACCCGCCGCTGCGCGTGCGCGACGAGCTCGAGATCGCGCTGACGCTCCTCGCGCGCGAGCGGGGGCTGCCCGTGCTCGGCGCGTGCCGCGGGATGCAACTCATCAACGTGGCGCTCGGCGGCACCCTCGAGCAGCACCTCGGCGACCGCGTCGACCTCACCCCTCACCGCGACGTGTACGGC
>NZ_JBFUCL010000539.1:0-1393 GCF_056405255.1 Agromyces sp. P1_H4
GCCGGTGACCTGATGCGTCCCGCGCCGGCGATCCGCACCCCCGATCAGCGGCTGCGCGTCTTCGTGAGCTCCACCCTGAAGGAGCTGGCGCCCGAGCGAGGCGCCGCACGGGTCGCCATCGAGCGACTGCGGCTGGCACCCGTCATGTTCGAGCTCGGCGCCCGTCCCCATCCGCCGCGGCAGCTCTACCGCGCCTACCTCGACCAGAGCGACGTGTTCGTCGGCATCTACTGGCAGGAGTACGGGTGGGTCGCGCCCGGGGAGGAGATCTCCGGCCTCGAGGACGAGTACTGCCTCGCGCCCGCCGACATGCCGAAGCTGATCTACGTGAAGCAGCCGGCTCGGCGAGAGGAGCGGCTCGGCGGCCTGCTCGGCCGCATCCGCGACGACGACACCGCCTCGTACACGCCGTTCTCGAGCGCCGACGAGTTGGCCGAGCTCGTGACGGCGGATCTCGCGACCCTGCTCGCCGAGCGCTTCGACGCCTCACGGCCGCCGGCCCAGACGGGAGCGATCACGACGGCACCGACAGGAGCGGCGACGCCGGTGGGAGCGACGCCGGACGCGAACCCCTCGCCTGCAGGCCGCCTCCCCGTGCCCTTCTCCGACGCCGTGGGCCGCGAGCAGGATGTCGCGACCCTCCTCGCGTGGCTCGGGGAGGACTCGCGACGACTGGTCACGCTCGTCGGTCCGGGCGGCATCGGCAAGAGCCGCCTCGCGATCGAGGTCGCCCGCAACGCCGGGGCTCGGTTCGACCGGGTGACCTTCGTGGCACTGGCGCAGGTCCGCGATCCGGGCGAGGTGCTGGGCGCGATCGCCCGGGAACTGGGCGTGCGCGACTCGGGCGACGCCCCACTGAGCGAACAGCTCGGCATCGCGCGGGCCGGACGCCGCGACCTCATCGTGCTCGACAACTTCGAGCAGATCGTGGATGCCGCACCCGACGTCCTCTCGCTGCTGACCGACCTGCCGGGCGCGACCTTCCTGGTGACGAGCCGGGTCCGGTTGCGCGTGCGCGGAGAACAGGTCTTCGACGTCGAGCCGCTCGGCCTGCCGCCCGAGCCCTCCGAAGCTCCGACGGGAGTCATCCTGGAGTCGCCGGCGGTACAGTTGTTCCGCGATCGGGCGCGAGCCGCCGATCCGAGGTTCGACGTGACCGATGACAACGTCGAGGATGTGGCCCGCATCTGCCGCGCCCTCGAGGGCGTTCCGCTGGCGATCGAGCTCGCGGCCGCCCGCATCCGGTTGCTCACGCCGGCCGCCATGCTCGCACGGCTCGACCGGGTGCTGCCGCTGCTCGCCACCGCGGCGCGCGACGTGCCCGAACGCCAGCGCACGATCCGGGCCACCGTGGAGTGGAGCATCGACCTGCTGGGCGACGACGCCCACGCGC
>NZ_JBFUCL010000540.1:0-1387 GCF_056405255.1 Agromyces sp. P1_H4
GGCCGAGACCGGCCGCGTCGAGGTGCCCGGCACCGCGACCGACGTCTTCGGGMAAGCCGTCGCCGTGACCGCGCTCGTCGACGTGGGCGGGCTCACGGCCGCCGATCCCGTCTCGATCACGGTCGCCGCGGGCTCGTCCCTCGCCGGCGTGCAGGCCGCCGCCCCCGCCGTGGTTCCGGCCCGGGTCGGGGCGTCGGAGAACGCGTTCGACGTGCCCGTGACCTGGGATTGGACGGGCATCACGGATGCCGCGTTCGACGAGGTCGGGGTCGTGCGGGTGCCCGGCGCGGCATCCGCCGACGGAGCCTCGCTGAGCGCGCAACTCGCGGTGCTCGTCACCGAGGGGACGCTGCGCAACATCAACCCGGATGCCGGCACCACCGCGTCGGCGAGCTCGACCGAGTCGGGCTACCCGGCCGACCGCACGCGCAACGGCGTCGAGGGCGACAAGGGCTGGTCGAACTGGGTGTCGACGAACAAGCCGGCGCAGTCGACGCTGACGTACCTGTACGCGGCGCCGCACCAGGTGCAGCAGGTGTCGGTGCAGTTCTACCGCGACGGCACCACGAGCTGGGCCCAGACGATCCAGGTGCAGGTGCGCGGCACCGACGGCACGTGGGTCGCCGTACCCGGTTGGGAGACCGCGAAGCCCGTGGCATCCCCCGCCGACGGCAGCGCGCCGACGGTCGTGGCGTCATTCGCGCCGGTCACCGCGACCGGTGTGCGGGTCGTCATGAACGCCTACCCGAACACGCACCTCATCGTGTCGGAGGTGAAGGTGTTCGAGTCCGTGGCCGCGCCGGCGGCGGTGGCCGACCTCGCGGTGCTGCGCCTCGACGGCGAGACGATGGACGGGTTCGACCCGGCGCGCCTCGACTACGAGGTCGACGTCGACGGTGGGCGGCTGCCGGTCGTCGACGGGATCGCGGTCGACTCGGCCGCAGTGGTGCGGGTCTCGCAGGCCTCGACGGCGAACGGCGGCGTCGCCACGCTCGTCGTGACGTCGGCCGACGGCAGCGCGACTCGCACGTACTCGGTGGTCATCCGCAGGCATGCGGTGGTCGACGGGTTCGCGCTCGCCGACCGGCCGCGGGTGGGCACTCCGGCCGCGGCCGTGGGCTCGTTCGATCCCGCCGACGGCGAGATCGCATGGCAGTGGCTGCGCAACGGCGAGCCCATCCAGGGCGCGACGGATGCCACGTACACGCCGGTCACGAGCGACGCGGGCAAGCTGCTCAGCGTTCGCGTGACGGTGTCGGCCGAGGGGGTCGAGGCGGCGACGGCCGTGAGCGACGCGCAACGGACCCTGGCCGCGAACGCGCGCAAGCCGTGATGCCGTGAGCTGGTGAGCTGCCGATGACCTGATTCCGGATGCCGCGAGGGCGGC
>NZ_JBFUCL010000541.1:0-1379 GCF_056405255.1 Agromyces sp. P1_H4
GCTCGCGCTGCAGGTCGAGCGCCTCCTCGGTGCGACCGAGCGTGCGCAGGCACCGGGCGACCGACCAGCGGGCGACGTGCTGCTGCTCGGCGGTGCCGTAGCGGTCGGCCGACTCCACCGCCTGCTCGAACTGCGCGAGGGCGGCGTCGGCGCGGCCGGCGTCGTGCATCGTCCAGCCGAGGTTGTTGTGCAGGGCGACCCCCCACCGCAGCACGCGGGGGTCGCGTGAGGTCGAGAGCACGTCGAGGCCCTCGGCCGCCCACTCCTCCTCGTGGCCCTCATCGTTCAGCGCGAGCATGTGCAGGGCGTCGAGCACGAGGAACGGCGACCCGGCGAGGGCGGCCTCGCGCMCGCCGCGGGTGAGCTCGGGCACCGCCTCGGGACGCCGGTCGGCAGCGGCGAGGATGYGGCCCCGCTCGATCGCGACGCGGGCCCTGACCTCGGCGGCGTCGCGCTCGGGGTCCTCGGCCGGGATGCCCTCGGCGGCCACGGCGTCGAGCACCGCGAGCGCCTCGGCGATGCGGCCCTGGATGCCGAGCGCGCGCGCCAGCTGGGTGGCGAGCACCGCGCGCACATGGGCCGGATGGGTGTCGTCGTCGGCGGCCTCCCGGAACCGCTCCTCGCTCGCCGCCGGGTCGCTGAAGTCCCAGAGGCGGTCGATCATCTGCTGTTCGTCCCCGCGGTGTCGGGACGGTTCGGCGGGCACCTGGTCGGTCGAGTCATCCACCCCTCCATCATGGCAGCGGTGGAGGCGCCCTCGCGCGGGCATGACACCGCACGTCCGCGTCGATATGCTGCCGTGAGCATGACCCGCATCATCGCCGGATCCGCCGGCTCGCTCACCCTCGCCGTGCCGCGCTCCGGCACGCGGCCCACGAGCGACCGCGTGCGCGAGGCGATCTTCTCCGCCCTCGAGTCCCGCGACGCCATCGACGGGTCGGCCGTGCTCGACCTCTACGCCGGCTCCGGCGCGCTCGGGCTCGAGGCCGCCTCGCGCGGCGCCGCGGAGGTCGTGCTCGTCGAGAAGGCCAAGCCCGCGGCCGACGTGTGCCGGCGGAACGCCGACGCGGTGGGGCGCGCGATGCGCGGGGCCGGCCCCCGCATCCGCGTGGTCGTACGCGGCGTGGCCTCGTACCTCGAGACCGCCTCGGGCGGGTTCGACCTCGTGTTCATCGACCCGCCCTACGACCTCGGCGAGGGGGCGCTCGCCCACGACCTCGCGCTCCTCGCGCCGCTGCTCTCCCGCCACGCCATCGTGGTCGTCGAACGGAGCTCCCGCTCTCCCGAGCCGGCCTGGCCCGCGGGCATCGTGCCCGACCGGCGCCGCGACTACGGCGAGACGACCCTGTGGTGGGCCGAGCGCGCTCCCACCCCCGCGC
>NZ_JBFUCL010000542.1:0-1375 GCF_056405255.1 Agromyces sp. P1_H4
GAGGATGCGTTCGCGGAGTGCAGCCTTCCACGCGGCATCCGCCTCGGGCACCTCGAAGCCGCCGACGGCCGCCTCGACCTCGCCGAACACGAGGTCGACCACCCCGTCGAGGATGGCCTCCTTGCTCGGCACGTGGTGGTAGACCGACATGGCCTCGACGCCGAGCTGCTCGCCCAGGCGCCGGATGGTGAGGGCGTCGATGCCGCCTGAGTCGGCCAGGTCGACCGCCGTGCGCAGCACCCGGTCCCGCGTGAGCGGCGCTCGCCGCCTGGTCGCCTGCCCTGTGGTCGACATCGGGAATCCTCTCGACAATCGCGTGGTTCGAGCGTACCTTACGTCGTAAGACATACAACGTAAGGTTGGAGCTCGGAAATGACGCACGCATCGCAGACGGGGATCACGACGGCCACGAGGACGATGACCGCGGCGGTGCACCGACGCTTCGGGCCTCCCGAGGTCGTGCACCTCGAGCGGGTGCCGGTTCCGGTCCCGAAGGCCGACGAGCTCCTCGTGCGGGTGCATGCGAGCACCGTGAGCATCGCCGACCACCGCACTCGCAGCCGCGACCTGCCGAAGGGTCTGTGGCTCTTCATCCCGATCGCGCTCGGCGTCTTCCGGCCGCGCAAGCCGGTGCTCGGCATGGACATCGCCGGCGTGGTCGAGTCGGTCGGCGACGACGTGATCGGGTTCGCGCCCGGCGACGAGGTCATCGCGATGCTCGGCGGCGCCTTCGGCGGCCACGCCGAGTACGCCCGTGTTCCGCTGGGCAAGGCCATCGCACGGAAGCCCCGCAACCTCGACATGGGCGAGGCCGCGGCGCTCCTGTTCGGCGGGCACACCGCCCTCGCCTTCCTCGGCCTGGTGCCCATCGGTCCGGGTACCGAGGTGCTCGTCAACGGCGCCTCGAGCGCCGTCGGCACCGCCGCCGTGCAGCTCGCCGCGGCGCGGGGCGCGACCGTCACCGCCGTCTGCGGCGCCCGCAACGTCGCGCTCGCCGCGGAGCTCGGCGCGGCTCACGTCATCGACTACGGCGCCGAGGATTTCACGCAGGTGCCTGGCGCCTACGACGTCATCGTCGACTGCGTGGGCAACGCGTCGTTCGATCGCGTCGAGCACCTCCTGAAGCCGGGCGGCGCCCTGCTCCTCGTCATCGCCGACCTCTCGAGCATGACCTCGGCCAGGCGGAACTCCCGCCGCAGCGGCAAGCTCGTCACGTTCACCGGTGCACCCGTCACGCACGACGACCTGGACGGCCTCGTCGCGCTCGCCGAGGAGGGTCGCTTCCGGCCGGTCGTCGATCGCACCTACCCGCTCGACGACATCGACGAGGCGCACCGGAACGTCGACGCCGGCCACAAGACCGGCAACGTGGTGC
>NZ_JBFUCL010000543.1:0-1357 GCF_056405255.1 Agromyces sp. P1_H4
CGCCTCGTGCTCGTTCACGACGAGCGGGTCGGCGGAGCGCAGGGTCGCCCCGCTGACCGGGGCTGGCGGTGCGAGGTTGAGCACGAACCGCACGCCCGCCTCGGCGGCGACCCTGGCGAGGCGCTCGATGGTCGCCACGGGCAGCTCGCCCTGGGTGAGCACCACGGATGCCGCCGCGACGCGTTCGCGCTCCGCGTCGACGACCGACGGCGTGAGCGCGAGGTTGGCGCCACCCGAGACGATGATGGTGTTCTCGCCCGAGTCGGCGACCGTGATCTGGGCGACGCCGGTCGGGGCATCCGTCTCGCGGTCGACCGCGTTCGTGGGCACGCCGAGCCGCTCGAGGGTCGCGAGTGCGAAGTCGCCCGCGGCATCCGCCCCGATGCGGGCGACCAGGTCGACGGATGCTCCGACGACGTGCGCGGCGACGGCCTGGTTCGAGCCCTTGCCGCCGAGCGCCACCTGGAACGCGTGCGAGAGGATCGTCTCGCCCGGCGCCGGGAACGTCTCGACGTAGCTCGTCGAATCGACGTTGAGCGAGCCGACGACCACGACCCGGGCGGATGCCGCCACGTCAGGCCGCGGGGCCGGGGCCCGCGATGCTCGCGGTGAGCGGTTCGCCGCCCGAGCGGTTCGCGAAGCAGTAGTAGGTGCGCTCGCCTGCGGCCCACTGCTCCTCGGTGACCGGGAACGCCGCCTGCACCTGCAGGTCGGTGATGCCCGAGATCGCGGCCTGGTCGATGACGCCGTCAGCGGTGCAGAGCAGGCCCATCTGCGACGCGATCTCGGCCTCGCCGGGGAAGGGCGCTGCCGCGTCGCCGGGGAGTGCGCCGCGGTAGACGAGCTGTGCGGCGTGCGGGGCCGCGCAGTCGACGACCGTGAACTCCTCGGCCCACGGATTCGCGTAGGGGTCGACGCACTCGCCGCCGAACAGCGTGTTCCAGGCGTGCACGCCGGCCGGCTGCGGGCCCGTGGGCGCGGCGACCGGAGTCTCGGTAGCACTCGGCGTGGCCGAGGGCGACGCCGCGTCGGGCGCTCCGCCCGATCCGCCCGACAGGAGGGTTCCGAGGTAGAACAGACCGGCGAGGACGAGCAGCACGGCCAGTCCGCCCGCGACCCAGATGAGCGTGCGTACGGTGCGCTTGTCACCGGAGCTCTTGGCGCCGGAACCGCCCGTGCCGGAGCCTCCCGCGCCGGAGCCGCCGGAACCGCGTGAGCCGGTGCCGCCCGACGCGCCATCGGTCGTGGTGCTCGACGATCGCGCGGTCGCCGCAGGCGTGGAGGCCGGGGTGGTCGGCTGCTGGCGGACGGGCGCTGCCGACGCGGGCGCGGCGTTCGCGGCCGGGCTCCACGCGTC
>NZ_JBFUCL010000544.1:0-1349 GCF_056405255.1 Agromyces sp. P1_H4
GAGGTGACGACGGATGYCCCGACACGACCGACGCGACGGATGCGCGATCGGCTTCGGCGAGCGCCTGCCGCACCTCGGGTTCGTCGGCGAGTGACGCCTCGCCCTCGGGTGCTGATTGGTCTGCGGTCACACTCAACCTTAGCGCGAGGCGTTTCGCACGCCCATGAACCACCCCGCATGCATGCACGAGGGGCCGGACCTCTCGGCCCGGCCCCTCGCGGCGTCATCCGCTCAGTCCGCTACTGCACGACGTTGAGCGCGTTGACGTTGCCCGCTCCGTAGAAGGAGTTGCGCGCGCCACCCGTGCACGTGGCCGGGAAGCCGGGCCGCGGCTCGTAGACGCCCACCGGGCAGGCCAGCGGGGTCGCCGTGCGCTCGAGGAACGAGGCGAGCTGCCCGGGGTTCATGCCCGGGTGGGCCGACAGGGCCAGCGCCGCGACGCCGGCCGCGTGCGGGCCCGCCATCGAGGTGCCCTGCTTGTATCCCCACCCGTTCCCGGTCACCGGGCTCCACGTGGTCGAGAGGATGCCGTCGGTGAGCGTCGACGAGGCACCGCCGGTGCGGAACCGGGTGTCACCGCCGGGAGCCGTCACGTCGACGACGCCCTGGCCGTACGACGAGTAGTAGCTCTTCTGCTCGGTCGGGCCGACCGCCGACACCGTCACCACGCCGGCCGCCTCGGCCGGCAGGTCGCGGCACGCACCGGTGACGGTGCGGTCCTCGATGGGGTAGCTGCCGTCGTTGGGGCTCGTGGAGTCGACGAACTTGTGCTGGAGGTCGACGTTGCTGTTGCCCGCCGAGGCCACCGTCAGGGTGCCCTGCGCCGAGGAATAGCGCAGTGCCCGCTGCACGGCCTGCCAGACCGGACGCTGGCGCGGGTCGTTCACGCAGTTGAACTCCCACGGGTCGATGAAGTAGCTGTTGTTCGTGATCGGCATGCCGTGGTCGGCCGCCCAGAGGTACGCGCAGACCGCGGCCTCGGGGTAGATGAAGCCGTCGTCGTTGACGACCTTGACGGAGGCGACCTTCACGCCCGGCGCGACGCCGGCGATTCCCACGCCGTTGATGGCGCCCGCGATGGTGCCTGCGACGTGGGTTCCGTGATCGGAGGTCGTCGGGCTCCACGCCGCGACGCTCGTGTCGACCACGCCGCCGATGCACGAGGCGCTCAGGTCGAACGCGATCTGCGACGCGAGGTCGGGGTGCGTCGGCGAAATGCCGGAATCGAGCACGCCGACCACGATCGACGGGTCACCCGTCGTGATGGCGTGTGCGGCGGGCACGTCGATCTGCGCCATGTCCCACTGCGAGTTCCACAGCGGCTCCTGCGTGGGGTCGCCCGTCGCCGC
>NZ_JBFUCL010000545.1:0-1348 GCF_056405255.1 Agromyces sp. P1_H4
GCATCGCCTCGTTCTCCACCGCCACGCGCGGCCTGGTGGCGCCCCTGCTGCGCGACCTCCGCACCGGCGACGAGCCCGTGCTCGCCACGGTCACGAGCGTCGACCCGTTCGTCGCGATGGAGATGGTCGCCTCGGGCGTCGCCGACCTGGCCGTCGTGCACAACTGGAACTCGGTGCCGCTGGTCGCACCCGCGCACGTGGCCACGGAGCACGTGTGCAGCGACGAGGCCGACGTGGTGCTTCCGGCGCGGCATCCGCTCGCCGAGCTCGACGAGGTGGAGCGAGCCGACCTGGTCGACGAGGCCTGGGCGAGCACGCCCAAGGGTGCGATCTGCCACGAGGCGCTGCTGCGCATCTTCGCCGACCTGGGGGCGGTACCGCGCATCGTCGTCGAGGACCCCGACTTCGCGTCGCTCATCGAGCTGGCCCGCCAGGAGATCGCCATCTCGCTCGTGCCGCGGCTCGGCCGCCAGCCCATGCCCGAAGGTGTCGTCGCACGCCCGCTCGCCGACCACAGCCAGGTCCGAGAGGTTCGCGTGGCCTACCGCCGCTCGATGTCGGAGAGCCCCGGCATCCGTCGTGCCGTGCGCCTGCTCGTCGACGCCGGCGCGCGCGTGACGCTCGCAGGGGCCGCCTGACCCGACGTCCCGCATGCGGGTCGCGTCACATCGACGCGTGATGGGGGTCGGCCAGGGGCTGCAGGCGGAAGAGGCGCACGACCCGGCCCGAATCGCGCTCGTAGCCTCGATACCCGGGCCACTGCGCCTCGATGCGCGCCCACGCGGCGTCGCGCTCGCCCTCGGGAATGAGCGTCGCCCGCACCGGCATCCGCCGCCCTCGCACCGTGATCGCCGCGTCGGGGTGGGCGAGCAGGTTGTGGGTCCATGCCGGATGCCGCTCCTGGGCGAACGTGGTGCCGGCCACGATCGCGCGACCTCGGCCGTCGGGCGTGTACATGAGGTACGCGTCCCGCGGCTCGCCCGACTTGGCGCCCACCGTGTGCAGCACGAGCGAGGGCACGAGCAGTCCGCTGAGCTGGACCCGCCCGCCGGTGAGGCGCCTCAGCAGGCGCTCGACCGGCGGCAGGACGACCGGCCCGAGCGCCCGGAACAGTCGGGTCCTCGTGAGCGGCGCCACCACGGATCGGACGGCCTGCAGCACAGTGGGCATGACGCCATTCTGCTACCCCTCGTGGCGGGCCGCGTCAATCCCCTGCGGACGCTCCATCGCCGCCGTACCTTGGGCGCAGGCCGACGCGGACGCGATCCGGCCCTGACGATCGGAGGAGCCATGTCCGACGCACGACGACCCGGAGACCCGCTCGAGGGCGAGTACACCGACTCGGAGC
>NZ_JBFUCL010000546.1:0-1345 GCF_056405255.1 Agromyces sp. P1_H4
CCTCGCCGCCGCCGCGGGGGTTCCCCGCCGCGGGGGCCACCACCGACGACCCGTACCGCCCCACCACGACGGTCGCGCCGTCGGACGTGCGGGCGGACGTGCCGGTGGGGTCGGCGATCGGCTCGGCCGCGGCATCCGTGTCGGTCATGGTCCCTCCCGGGTGGAGCAGGTCAGCTGGAGTGGATCAGCTGAAGCGGCCGGCGTCGGCCTTCGTGACGAACTCGTCGTTGATGATGGTGTCGAGCGCGTCGTCGACCTGCTGCTGCGTGGGCACGTCGCCGAGCTCGACGAAGATCGGGCCGATCTTCTCGAGCACCTTCACCTGCGCGTCACCGGGCACCGGGTCGACGTCGAGGTTCGAGCGTTCGGTGATGACCTTGGTGGCGACCGCGGCGTCGAGGCCGGCGACACCGGCGAGGATCTCTGCGGTCTCGTCGGGGTTCTCGGCTGCCCAGGCGCGGGCCGTCTCGTAGGCGTCGACGACGGCCTGCGCGACTTCGGGCTTGTCGGCCAGGAACGACTCCGTGGCGTTGAGGAACCCGTAACTGTTGAAGTCCACGTTTCGGTAGAAGAGGTTCGCGCCCTGCTCCTCGGCACCGGCCATGATCGGGTCGAGTCCGGCCCAGGCGTCGACCGAGCCGTTCTGCAGTGCGGCCCAGCCGTCGGCGTGCTGCAGGTTCTGCACGGTGATGTCGGATGCCTCGAGCCCCTCGGCCTCGAGCGACTGCAGGAGGAAGAAGTAGGGGTCGGTGCCCTTCGTGGCCGCGACCTGCTTGCCCTTGAGGTCCTCGACCGACGTGATCGGGGAGCCGTCGGGCGCGACGAGCGCCGACCACTCGGGCTGCGAGTAGATGTCGATCACCTGGATGGGCGAGCCGTTGGAGCGGGCGAGGAGCGCGGCCGAGCCGGCGGTCGAGCCGACGTCGATGGCGCCGGCGCGCAGGGCCTCGTTCGCCTTGTTCGAGCCCGCCGACTGCACCCAGTTGACCGTGAGGCCGGCGTCCTCGAGCCAGCCCTGGTCCTTGA
Source organism: Agromyces sp. P1_H4 (assembly GCF_056405255.1). Taxonomy (NCBI): domain Bacteria; kingdom Bacillati; phylum Actinomycetota; class Actinomycetes; order Micrococcales; family Microbacteriaceae; genus Agromyces; species Agromyces sp. P1_H4. The sequence goes on from NZ_JBFUCL010000546.1 coordinate 1,027, forward strand.
TGACGAGGCTCAAGGGGTTGTAGGTGGCGAAGTCGATGTTCAGCGTCTGGCCCTCGAGCGAGACGGCCTCGCCCGAGGCGGTCGACGTGGGCTCGGGCTCGGCGGCCTGGCCCTCGCCGGCGACGCAGCCCGAAAGGAGCAGGGCGGTGGCGGCGGCACCCGCGACGAGCGCGGAGCGGAGGAAGGGGATGCGGGACATGCGACTCCTTGACTGGTGCGATGGTTGCGACGGCGTGGGGCTGTGGTGCCGTCAGTACGGGTAGTGCGGGATGGTCGTTGTGGTCTCGACGCCGCGGGCGGCGCCGTGCCGGTCGATGCC
>NZ_JBFUCL010000547.1:0-1312 GCF_056405255.1 Agromyces sp. P1_H4
CCCCTGGGCGGCGAGATGCCCGCCCACGTGACCGTGTTCACCTCGGGCGGCCGGGTCATCGTGACCGGACGCGACTCGTCGTCGTCGGCGAGATCGGAGCGTGCGCGAACGATGCGCTCGACGAGCGACCGCATCGGCACGACCACGTCGAAGTCCTCGGTCTCGAAGAGGGCGAAGGTGCGCAGCCCGAGGACCGTCGGGCTCTCGTCGAGGATGCCGCGCGGATACAGGATCGCCGTGTAGACCGCGAGGATGCCGGAACCGGCGACGAGGCGCACCGAACCGTCCTCGACGCGCCCGGCGCGCTGCAGGTAGGTGTGCAGGTCACCGAGCGACAGGCTGTCGGCGAGCGTGAGTTGTTGAACCATCTGCTGTCTAAACTACCAAGGGAGCGCCGCCGCCCCCTGACGTCGGCGTCTTCGGCGTCGTCCAGCGGCCGCCCCCATGACACGGAGGAACGATGAACGGTCCCATCGACGGCCTGCTGAGCACCCTGAACCTCACCGACACGGGCGCCCGCACCACCGAGGACATCTTCACGGGGCCGTCGCAGTGGATGCCGCTCGGCCGGGTCTTCGGCGGGCAGGTGCTCGCCCAGTCCATCGTCGCCGCCATGCACACCGTGCCGTCCGACCGCACCGTGCACTCGATGCACGGCTACTTCCTGCGACCCGGCGACGTGCAGCACCCGATCACCTTCTCCGTCGACCGCATCCACGACGGGCGGTCGTTCTCGACGCGGCGCACGCAGGCGTACCAGCACGGCGAGCCGATCCTGTCGCTCATCGCCTCGTTCCAGACGCACGACGACGGCGTCGAGCACCAGGTCGACATGCCGCACGACCTCCCCGAGCCCGAATCGCTGCCGTCGACCGCCGACGTGCTCGGCCACGTCGACCACGACGTCGCACGATACTGGTCGAGCGAGCGGGCGTTCGACGTGCGCCACATCCCGTCTCCCGTGTACCTCCGGGTCGACGGCGACCGCGTGCCGCGCCAGGCCGTGTGGATGAAGGCGGTCGGCACCCTCTCCGACGATCCGAAGCAGCACCGCGCGGCCCTCGCCTACGCGAGCGACTACACGATCCTCGAACCGGTGCTCCGCGCCCACGGCGTGGCGTGGGCGACGCCCGGGCTGAAGGTGGCGAGCCTCGACCACGCGATGTGGTGGCACCGCGACGCGCGTGTCGACGAGTGGCTGCTGTACACGCAGGAGTCGCCCTCGGCGAGCGGCGGGCGCGGGCTGTCCCTCGGCCGCATCTACACGCGCGAGGGCGTGCTGATCGCCAGCGTCGCGCAGGAGGGCATGATC
>NZ_JBFUCL010000548.1:0-1295 GCF_056405255.1 Agromyces sp. P1_H4
CTGCAGGGCGTGCGCGACCGCAACCAGCAGCGGCTGCGCGCTGTGCTCGCCGGCCACCCCGAGGCGGAGCTGCGGAGCTTCGCGAGCCTGCTGCGGAGCCTCGGCGACGCCTGACATCCCTCGCCCGATCGCCCCTCGAACGCGACGAAGGCCCGCCCTCCTCCCGGAGTGCGGGCCTTCGCTCGTCCACGGAGGATGTCCGCCCCGTCGCGACAGGCGCCCTCGACCCGAATAGGATCACCCGCATGACCGACACCGCCTCGAGTGCCGCCCGCACGGCCACCGACGACGAGATCGCGTCGGTCGAGGAGCAGCTCCGCCGACTCTTCGGCCGGGTGCGGCTCGTCTGGAAGGAGGCGGCCGCCGCGGTGCACCCCGACCTCCAGCCCGTCGGCTACAAGATCCTGTCGGCGCTCGTGCGCCGCGGGCGCATGCACGCCGGCGCGATCGCCGAGGTCTTCGAGATCGACAAGAGCGTCGTGAGCCGCCAGGTGAAGCACCTCGAGTCGCTCGGGCTGGCCCGGGTCGTCGCCGACCCCGACGACGGACGAGCGCGTTTCATCGAGGCGACGGACGAGGCGATCGCGAGCGTCGAGCAGAAGGGCTCGCGGATGCAGCAGCGGCTCTACGCGCGGCTGCGCACGTGGTCGGGCGACGACGTCGAGACACTCGCCACCCTCCTCGGGCGGCTCGGCAGCGAAGTRGTGGAGGACGGCGCGGAACCGGAGGGCGCCGAGTCCGACGCGACCGACCGTGAACCCGAGGCGGGCTCGGGCTCAGCGACCGGCGACTGACCGCTCCGCCGCGTCCACCCCGTCGGCCTGGTCCGCCGGCACGCGGCCGCGCCCGTCGTCGGCCGACGCCGGCTCCTCGGCTGACGCGGCGGGCAACCGCACGGTGAACCGCGTGGCGCCGGGCTCGCTCGAGACCGACACGTCACCGTGGTGGGCGCCGACCACGGCCTGCACGATCGCCAGCCCGAGCCCCGTGCTGCCGGCTCGGCGGGACCGCGTCGAGTCACCCCTCACGAACCGTTCGAAGAGCGAGTCGACGAGCTCGGGCGGGATGCCGGGTCCGTCGTCCTCGACGGTGAGCACCACGTCGCCACCGTCACGGGCAAGCGAGGCGACCACGCTCGTGCCGTCGGGCGTGTGCACCCGGGCGTTGGCGAGCAGGTTCGTGACGACCTGTCGCAGGCGCGGCTCGTCGCCGACGACGACGGTCGCGGCATCCGGCAGTCGCACCTCCCAGTCGTGATCGGGCCCCGCGGCCTGCGCGTCGCCGACCGCCTCGAC
>NZ_JBFUCL010000549.1:0-1291 GCF_056405255.1 Agromyces sp. P1_H4
GGTCCGGGAGCCGCCGCCGCGGACGTCGTTGCCGCGGCCGCCGCCCACGGCCGCGATCGTGGTCGCGCCGGTCACCGCGAGCCCCGCGAGTGCGACACCGGCGGAACCGCCGTGCACCTCGCCGCGGGACTGCGCGGTCACGCCGGCCGTGTGCAGGGCGACCACCGTCGCGGCGGGCAGGGCCGTCGCGGCGCCGCGTGCACCCATCATCACGTCGAGCCCGCGGCACGCCGCCATGCTCAGCGGTCCGGCCGCCGTCTCCTTGAACACCGTGTTGTAGGCCACCACGGCGCCGACGAGGGGCACGGCGACGGCGAGCCCCCTGCGGCCGCCGCCGGTCGCGGCGAGCCCGACGCCGACGGCCATGCAGGCGGCGGCGATGCCGAGGGCACGCCGAGGGAGGACGCGACCCGACGGGATGGGCCGCTCGGGCCGCTCGACGGCGTCGAGCCGGCGGTCGGCGTAGTCGTTCAGGGCCATGCCGCCGCTGTAGAGGAACACGGAAGCGAGCGGCAGCAGCCACCTGCGGCCGGCGAGACGCCCCCCACCGGCATACCCGCCTGCGATCGCATCGCCGATCACCGTGAGCGCGGCCGGTGCGCGCACGAGCTCGAGGACGTCGCCGACCGCGGTCAACGTGCGATCCGTGCGGGTCGCCGTGCCGCGGCGAGGCGTGCGCCCGCCGACTGCGCCCATGCGATCAGGTCGTCGGTCTGCCGCCCGAAGTCGTGCACGTCGCTGCCCCACGGGTCCTTGAAGAAGAAGCCGAGCTCGGGCACGACGCCACCGGCGCCCGCGGCATCCGCCAGCGCGAGGAGCCGCGCGAGGTCGAGCACGAGCGGCGCGGCCAGCATCGAGTCGTAGGCGCTCCAGATCGTCTGCATGGTGATGCGCGAGCCGAGGAACCCCTCGGCGTGGATGTGGTCCCACGCCGTCTTGATGTCGCCGAGGTCGGGGACGTTGTCGATATGGAGCGGCGCGACGACGTGCTCGCCGACGAGGGTGCGGAGGCCGCGGGTCTTCGAGGCGAGCTTGCTCTGCACGGCGTCGGGGTCGGCGAGCGTGGCGCCGTCGCCGCCGCCGAGCAGGTTCGCTCCGGCCCAGGAGTGCACATGCAGGCCGCGGGCGCCGAACATGGGGGCGAGCGCCGTGCGGATGAGGGTCTCACCGGTCTTGCCGTCCTGCCCGGCGAACGGGATGCCTCGCTGCGCGGCGAGCTCCTGCAGCGCAGGCAGCGAGAGTCCGGCAGAGGGTGTGAAGCCCGCGTAGGCGCTGCCGGACTCGATCGCGG
>NZ_JBFUCL010000550.1:0-1259 GCF_056405255.1 Agromyces sp. P1_H4
GTCGAGGGCGACCTCCATGCCGAGGGCGGCCGCGCGCCGCACGAAGGCGCGGAAGTCGGCCAGGGTGCCGAGGTCGGGGTGGACGGCGTCGTGCCCGCCCGCGGCGCCGCCGATCGCCCAGGGCGAGCCCGGATCGTTCGGCCCCGGATCGAGGGTGTTGTTGCGGCCCTTGCGGTTCGTCTCCCCGATCGGGTGGATCGGCGGCAGGTACACCACGTCGAAGCCCATCGCCGCGACGCCGTCGAGCCGCTTCATCGCCGTGCGGAACGTGCCGCTCTTCCAGCTGCCGTCCTTCAGCCGGCGCGCGCCCTCCGAGCGGGGGAAGAACTCGTACCAGGAACCGACGCCGGCGCGGCGCCGCTCCACGAGGATCTCGTGCTCGGGCGAGTCGCTCGTGAGCTTCGCGAGCGGCCAGGCGGTGAAGACGTCGAGCGCCGGCGCGTCGACGAGGGGCCGGCGATCGTCGACGGATGCCGCGTCGTCGCGCAGCGCGGCCGCGAGGGCCGTCAGCTTGCGGCGCGCCGCGATGGGCCGGGCCTTCTCGGCGGCCGCCCGATCGAGGAGGCGTGCGCCGATCTCGTACATCAGTTCGGCGTCGACGCCGGCATCGATCTTCAGGGCCGCGTCGTGCCGCCACGTGGCGATCTCGTCGTCGAAGCCGGTGACGTGCCAGTGCCAGATGCCGCGCTCGTCGAGGAGCACCCAGGCCTCCCACCGATCGGTGCCCGCCGTGAGCGGCGACATCCGCACGTGGCGCACGGTGCCCGAGGGGCTCGTCAACACGAGCATCGCGCCGACCTGGTCGTGGCCCTCGCGGAACACCGTCGCGCGGAACGGCACTACTTCGCCCTCGAAGGCCTTCGGTCGCCAGCGGTCGTCGGGGAGGGCCGGCGTGACCCGGGTCACCGGGATCCGGCCGGCCAGTACGTCTCGCGAGGTCACCTTCCGACCGTAGCGTGGATCACGTCGCCTCGCGCGTGGTTGACGCCGCGGCATGCCGATGCCGGCCGAACGGCCCGTTCACGCATTCGTCACGCCGGCGACCTAGGGTGGAGCGCGTGAAGCCGATCCGCAAGTTCACCGTCCGTGCCGTCGTGCCGGGCTCCTTGTCCGCCCTCGAGGAGCTCGCCGGCAACCTCCGGTGGTCGTGGCACGAGCCGACGAAGCGCCTGTTCGAGCACATCGACCCCGAGCTGTGGCGCACCACCCGGCGTGATCCCGGAGCGTTCCTCGGCGAGGTCGATCCGGCGAGGCTCGAC
>NZ_JBFUCL010000551.1:0-1246 GCF_056405255.1 Agromyces sp. P1_H4
GTGGCGAGCGTGCTCCCCCGCCGGATGGCGAGCACCAGCAGGGCGAACGCCTGGCCGAGACCGCGCACGATCGCGCCGCGATCGCCGACTCCCCGCGCGCGGCGGGCGAGCCGCAGGGTGCGCCAGTCGTCGACGGAGGACCCGACCAGGCGCAGGGCCGCAAGCGCCCCGAGCACGAAACGGGCCGGCAGCCGCAGGGTCTGGGCGAGGCCGTCGGCGAGATCGGTGGGGTCGATGGTGAGGAACAGCACCACCGCCGGCAGCGCGATCGCGATGACGCGCGCGGTCGTCGCCAGGCCGATCTGCACGGATCCCTCGGTGACGTGGATCACGCCGAAGTCCCAGAGGACCTCGCCCGACGGAGCGCCGTAGAGCACCATGCTGAGACCGGTGAGCGGTGCTGCGAGCCACACCGGCAGCGTGCGCGGCGACCAGAGCAGCCCGCCGAGCCCGACGGCGGTGAACAGCACGATCTCGCAGATGATCGCGACCGTCGCCGAGACCGCGTCGAGGGTGAGGACGAGCACGATGCTGAGGGGCACGGTGGCGGCCACCTTGGCGACGGGATTCACCGTCGCGAGCGGCAGGCCGGGCCGGACCGCGGCGATGCTCATCGGCCCGGCTCCCGTCGTGACGGCAGCGACGGCAGCGACGGCAGCGACGGCGCCACGGTGGTGCCAGCCCTGTCGCGCCCGAGTTCGAGCCGGTCGTCGGCGATGGCGTCGACGAACGGCTCATCGTGCGTCACGGCCACGACGCCCACCCCCTGGTCGCGGAGCCCGACGATGAGCCGGGCGAGTTCGCGCCACGTCCCCGCGTCCTGACCGAACGTGGGCTCGTCCAGCACGAGCATGCGCGGTCGGCTGGCGATGGCCGTCGCGACGGAGAGGCGCCGCTTCTCGCCCCCGGAGAGCGTGAACGGGTTCGCCTCGGCCAGCCCCTCGAGGCGCAGCGCCGTGAGGAGCTCGTCGGTCCGCAACCGCCGTTCGGACTCGGGGCGACRCAGCGCCCGCGGCCCGACCTCGAGCTCGGCGCRCACGGAGCCGGTGATGAACTGGTGCTCGGGGCTCTGGAAGACCGTGCCGATGCGAGCCAGCAGGTCGCGAGAGCGCCAGCGCCACGGCTCGCCGGATACCCCGTTCGCCAGCGCGGCATCGGGCCGCAGCACACCGGCATCGGGCTTGAGGAGCCCCGCGAGCGTGAGGGCCAGCGTCGACTTGCCCACGCCGTTGGGACCGGTGACGGC
>NZ_JBFUCL010000552.1:0-1229 GCF_056405255.1 Agromyces sp. P1_H4
GTGTCGACGGAGAGCGCCGCCCCCGCGCCCGCGAGCGCCGCCACGACCGGCACCACGCGATCGATCTCCTCGCCCACCGGGATCGCCGGACCCGGCCCGAACTTCGCGCCGCCGATGTCGATCCAGGCGGCGCCCTGCGCGATGGCGCGCCGGCCGGCGTCGACGGCGGCGTCGAGGCCGAAGGTCGCGCCCCGGTCGTAGAACGAGTCGGGAGTGCGGTTGACCACGGCCATGACGGCGATGGAACGTCGGAAGTCGACCTCGCGACCCGCGATGCGACGCACCGGATGGGCGAACTCGGGCTCGACCCACCCGAGCGGGCCGCTCACGCGGAGACCCGTGCGGCGCCCGCCCAGCCGGGCGAGGTCATGCCGTCGCCTCGTCGACGAGGCGCTCGAGGGGCACGGCCGGGTCGACGAGCCGGGCGCCGTCGACGCGGGCACGCGAGCGGATGAGCTGCTGCACCTGCTCGTTCACGTCCCAGACGTTGACGTTCATGCCTGCGACGACCCGCTCGTCGGCCAGCCAGAAGGCGATGAACTCACGCCCCGGCACGTCGCCGCGGAACACCGGCTCGACGCCTGCCATCAGTGGACCGTAGCCCGAGAACTCCATGCCGAGATCGTACTGGTCGGTGTAGAAGTAGGGCGCCTCGTCGAACTCGATGCGCTCGCCCGCCATGGAGCGGCCCGCGGCGGGGCCGTGGTGCTCCGCGGTCGCCCAGTGCTCCGTGCGCAGGTGCCGGCCGAGGAAGGGCTGGTACACGTTCGCGACGTCGCCCACGGCGTAGACGTCGTCGGCGCTCGTGCGGAACGCGGCATCCGTCATGACGCCGTTGTCGATCTCGATGCCGGCCGCCTCCGCGAGGCCGGTGACGGGGGACGCGCCGATGGCGACGATCACCGCATCGGCCGTCAGGACCTCGCCGCCCTCGAGTGCCACGCCCGTCGCGCGGCCGTCGTCGCCGGCGATCGCCTCGACCCTGGTCGACATGCGGAGGTCGACGCCGTGTTCACGGTGCAGGCGGGCGAAGACCTCACCCGCGGTGCGGCCGATCGCGCCCTCGAGCGGCACCGCGTCGGGCGCGACGACCGTGACGTCGTTGCCGTACCCGCGCGCGGCCGCAGCGACCTCGAGCCCGATCCATCCGCTGCCGATGAGGGCGATGCGACGGCCACCCGGCGAGAGCAGCTCGCGGAGCGCCATCGAGTCGCCCACCGTGCGGAGCG
>NZ_JBFUCL010000553.1:0-1226 GCF_056405255.1 Agromyces sp. P1_H4
GAGGAGCTCTGATGGGCCCTCGCCGGCTGCGGCCTCGGCGGCCCGCAGCGACTCGGCGAGCACGAGCGCGGCGCGTCGCTCGGCCTCGCCGAGGAAGCGGTTGCGGCTGGAGAGCGCCAGGCCGTCGGGCTCGCGCACCGTGGGCACCGTCTCGATGCGCAGCGGCAGGTCGAGGTCGGCGACCATGCGTGAGACGAGGTGCACCTGCTGGGCGTCCTTCTGCCCGAAGAGCGCCACGTCGGGCTGCGCGATGCCGAACAGCTTCGCCACGACGGTGAGCATCCCGTTGAAGTGCCCGGGGCGCGACGCGCCCTCGTAGCGCTCGCCGATCGGTCCGGCCTGCACCGTCGTGCCGGCGTCACGGCCGCGCGGGTACATCTCGTCGACCGACGGTGCGAACACCATGTCGACGCCGAGCCCGGCGAGCGCCGCGACATCCGCGTCGAGCGTGCGCGGATAGCGGTCGAGGTCTTCACCGGGGCCGAACTGCAGCGGGTTCACGAAGATCGACACCACGACCACGTCGGCGAGCTCCCGTGCGCGGCGCACCAGGGCGAGATGGCCGTCGTGCAGTGCGCCCATCGTGGGCACGAGGGCGACGGATGCCCCGGCGGCGCGTCGCTCGTCGAGCAGGGCCCTGAGCTCCGCGATGGTCGGCACCGTGCGCGTGCCCGCGGCGACCTCGGTCACTCGCCACCTCCCAGCGGCCGATCCGTGTCGACCTCGTCGATCGTACCCGCCCCGTCGACGAGCGGTCCGGCGTCGTGCCTGGCGAGCGCGTTCTCCACGGAGCTGCGCACGAGCTGCGCGAGGACCGCGCCGGGGCGACCGACGCCGATGCCGTCGAGGAGGCCGCTCGCCTGGTCGACGATCGCCGTGGAGAACGACACCGCGGTGTCGATCGCCTCCGCGTAGGCCGCGCGGTCGTCTTCGGCGACCACGAACGGCTCGCCGCCCATCTCGACGACGAGCGCTTGGGCGATCGGCAGCACGGGCGCGGGCGCGGTGACGGCGAACCAGGTGCCCGGCAGGCGGGCGAGGTCGATGCTCGTGCCCGTGAACGACATGGCGGGATGCGCGGCGAGCGGGATCGACCCGGCCCGTCGGGCCGGGTCGAGCACTCCCGTGCCGAACCGGGCGGCCGTGTGCAGCACGAACTGCCCCGGCTGCCAGACCCCGGCATCGGCGAGCCCGCCCACGAGGGCCGCGAGCTCGGACTCGGGCAC
>NZ_JBFUCL010000554.1:0-1213 GCF_056405255.1 Agromyces sp. P1_H4
GCTCGACATGCTCTCGGCGAGCGATGGCCCGCGCACCACGAGGGAGACCGAGCGAGCGTAACGCGCGAGGTGCAGCGCCGCCTGCCCGGCCGAGTTGCCGCCACCCACCACGAGCACGTCGCGCCCCGACTGCGCTCGCGCCTCGACCGAGGTCGCCCCGTAGAACACGGATGCCCCGACGAACGGCTTGAGTCCCGGCGCCGCGAGCCGGCGATAGGTGACGCCGGTCGCGAGCACCACCGCGCGGCCGCGCACCACGTCGCCGCCGGCCACGTCGAGCTCGAAGCCGCCGTCGACCCGGCGCAGGCCCGTCACCGCCCGGGTGTGCGCGAACCGCGCCCCGAACACCCATGCCTGCTGGTAGGCCCGCTGCGCGAGCTCGGAGCCCGAGACGCCACGCGAGAACCCGAGGTWGTTGCGGATCAGCGAGCTCGACCCCGCCTGGCCGCCGATCGACTCGGCCTCGAGCACCAGCGTGTCGAGCCCCTCGGACGCCGCGTACACCGCCGAGGCGAGCCCGCTCGGTCCCGCGCCGACCACGACGACGTCGACGACCCGGTCGGGCAGCGAGGTGTCGAGCCCGTGCGCGCGCGCGAGCTCGGCGTCATCGGGATCGACGAGCACCCGGCCGGCCGCGGTGCGCACGAGCGGCACGCCCGCGTACGCCACGCCCGCCTCTGCGAGCATCGCGACGGCGTCGGGATCGTCGGGGTCGAGCCGCTCGTTCGGCACGCCGCTTCGGGCGAGCCGGTTCTGCAGCACGTGCGTGCGCGGCTGGGCGTCGTCGCCGATGACGGTGAACGCGCGGTGGCGCTTGCCGGCGGTCGCCTCCCACTCGCGCAGGAAGTCGGTGATCGCCCGGTGGAACGACTCGTCGGGCGAGTGCACCGGGCGCACGACGTAGTAGTCGATCTGCACTCGCGACATGAGCCGGAGCACGGCATCGGAGGTCGCGGCATCCGCCCACGCGCCCCACTCGATCACGAGGCCCCGGCGCACGTCGGGGAAGCGCCGGYGAGCCGCGGCGAACACGGTCTCGTGGTCGTCGACGGGAGTGGCGTCGTCGGAGAGCACGAGGGCGAGGGTGCCGCCCTCGGCGGCGAGCGCCTCGATCGCCTGGAGGGCGGCGGTCGCGCCGTCGGCCTCGAGGATGCGGTAGTCCTCCGAGTAGCGTCGGCGCAGCGGCCCGAGCAGGGAGGCGCGCACCCCGTCG
>NZ_JBFUCL010000555.1:0-1201 GCF_056405255.1 Agromyces sp. P1_H4
GGGCGGCGGCGCATCGCGTTCGTCGGCGGCCCGTTCGACATCCGCCAGGTCAACGACCGCCTCGCCGGCGCGCGGGTCGCTGCCGAGAACGCCGCCGTGCCCGTCGAGGTCGAGGTCGTCGCGACCGGCGCCATGACGGTCGACGAGGGCGTCGCGGCCGGCGCCCGCATCGTGTCGCGACCGCGCGGCGAGTGGCCCGATGCCCTGTTCGCCGCCAACGACCTCATCGCGCTCGGCCTCCTGCAGTCCCTCGTCGTCGGCGGGCGGATGCTCGTGCCCGACGAGATCGCGATCATCGGGTTCGACGACATCTCGTTCGCGTCCGCCGCGGCGGTGCCGCTCTCGTCGATGCGCCAGCCGAGCGGCATGATCGGCCGCACCGCACTGCGCATCCTGCTGGAGGAGACGGCCGACCGCGAGCTGATCCCGCGGCAGACGGTCTTCCTGCCCGAGCTCGTGGTGCGTCGCTCGACCGACCCGGTGGCGGAGCGGCGCCGGGCCTGAGCCGCGCCGATCCGAGCGGAGGCGGGCGCGGCCTGCACCGCATGAATCGATTCAGGGAAGAATGGATCCTGACGGCCGGCACGGTCTGCCATCATGTGGATGCCGCACGGGAGCGGGGCGGCTCGAAGGGGAGGTCAGCAGATGTCGGTGAGCGTGCGCGAGGTCGCGGCCGCGGCATCCGTGTCGGTGGGCACGGTGTCGAACGTGCTGAACCGGCCCGACAAGGTCGCGCCGGCCACGGTGGAGCGCGTCATGGCGGCGATCGCCGATCTCGGCTTCGTGCGCAACGACGCCGCCCGCCAGCTGCGCGCCGGCCGCAGCCGCTCGATCGGCCTCGTCGTGCTCGACGTGCGCAACCCCTTCTTCACGGATGTCGCCCGCGGCGCGGAGGATCGCGCGGCCGAGGACGGCATGACGATCCTGCTCGGCAACAGCGACGAGAACCGCGACCGTGAGGGCGCGTACCTCGACCTGTTCGAGGAGCAGCGGGTGCACGGCGTGCTCATCTCGCCGCTCAGCGACGACCTTCCGCGGCTCGCGCGGGTGCGGGAGCGCGGCACGCCCGTGGTGCTCGTCGACCGTGAGGCCGCCGACCGCAGCTTCTCGTCGGTCGCCGTCGACGACGTCGTGGGCGGCGAGCTCGCGGTGCGGCACCTCGCCGAGATCGGGCGCCGCCGGGTCGCCTTCGTCGGCGGGC
>NZ_JBFUCL010000556.1:0-1191 GCF_056405255.1 Agromyces sp. P1_H4
ATCGGGCGGTCAGCGTGGGGCATGGCGGCCTTCCTCAGGGGGTGGTTGCGGCCGGGCCATGGAGGAGCCCGGCCGCAACGTGGTCAGCGAACGGCCTTGACCTTCAGGACGACGAGGCCGCCCACGACGGTGAAGACGGCTGCGGCGATGTAGATCACCGCGTACCGGTCGCCCGTCGTGATCAGCGCCAGGGCTGCTGCGGCGACGAAGGGCGCGATCGCCTGGGCGAGCACGTTCGCGAGCTGGATGATGTTGACGAAACGCCCGGCTTCGGTGTCCCGTTCCGGCAGCACGTCGAGGTAGAGGGCCTGGTCGACGGCCGAGAAGACGCCGATGCTGATGTTGCACAGCAGGGATCCGACGAGGAGCAGGGTGAGGTCGGGGGCGACCACCATGACGAGGGCGCCGATTCCGAACAGGATGCCGGAACCGAGCACGAAGGCCTTCCGGCGGCGGAGCTTGTCGGAGAGGAACCCGCCCAGGAACACGCCGGCGATCGTGCCGAGGATGCCGATGCCGCCGACCGTGGCGACCGTGCCGCCGATCTCGTCGACCGGGATGTTGAGACGTTCGGCGAAGAAGAACGCCGTGTAGCTCGTGTTGAGGGTGAGGCCGAAGAAGAACAGGAAGCGGCCGAGCCAGTTCCAGGCGAAGTCGGGGTACTGCTTCGGGTTGAACACGTACTTGGAGACGAGCACCTTGGCGGTCAGCGGCGAGTCGAAGGTGATGTTCCGGCTGTCGGCATCCTTGTAGTACGCGACGAAGATCAGGACGACCACCAAGCCGATGGCACCGGGGATCAGGAAGAGCAGGAAGGGCTGGTTGGCGACCGTTCCTCCGAAGACCGCACCGAAGACGGGGGCGACCATGGTGGCGAAGCCGGTGATGGCTCCGACCTTGCCGCGCTGGTTCTCGGGCAGCTTGTCGGCCTGGATGGTGCCGAAGGTGTTCACCGTCGAGTTGAGGCCGATCTGCGCGATGACCCAGCCGATGCCGAGGCCGAGCACGGCCGGCGAGGCGGCCATGATGGCGAGGCCGATGAGGCCGGCAAGGATGCCGCCGACGAGCCACGGCCGGCGACGACCCCACCGCGAACGCGTGCGGTCGGAGAGCTGACCGGCCAGCGGGCTGGTCAGCAGGGCAGCCAGCGAGCCGAACCCGAGCACGACACCGAGGTACTCGGCGTTGTCG
>NZ_JBFUCL010000557.1:0-1188 GCF_056405255.1 Agromyces sp. P1_H4
ATCCAGGCGCACGGCCTGTCGGGCTCGGTCGACCTGCTCGTGCGCGTGGTCTGCCGCGACGCGCACGACCTGTTCCGGATCGACGGCGAGATCCTCGCGATCGAGGGCGTCGAGCGCACCGAGACCTCGCTCGCGATGGGCGAGCTCATCCCGTTCAGATTGGCTCCGCTGCTCGAGCGCTGAGTTGCAAACAGATTTATGCAAAGAAACCCTTGCAACTGTTTCTTTGCAGCGCTATCTTTGCAACATGAGCAACGAGCCAGACGACCTCCAGTCGCAGCCGAGCAGCCTGCGTCATCCGGGTGTCGATCACCTCATCACGACCGACAGCCTGAAGTCGCTCGCGCACCCGTTGCGTGTGCGCATCTACGACGAGCTCTCGGCGTACGGCCCGCTGACCGCGAGCGGGCTGGCCGAACGTCTCGGCGAATCGAGCGGTTCCACGAGCTACCACCTCCGCCAGCTCGAGCGCACCGGCCTCGTCCGTGAGGACACGACGCGCGGAAAGGGCAGGGAACGGTGGTGGGAGCGCACGCCCGGTTCCATCGCGATCCCCGACGCCCGGTCGCTGCCGCCGGGCAGCGCCGAGCGTCTCGCGGTCCGGCTCGTCGAGGACGAGTGGCTCCGGACCCGAGATCAGAACTTCCACGAGTTCGTCTCCGAGGGCGACGCCGTCTTCGGCGACGAGTGGCTCGACATCGCGACGAGCGACACCATCAATCTGCGTCTCACGCCCGAACAGCTCAGCGCACTCGTCGCCGACATCGACGCCGTGCTCATGCGCTACATCGACGCGTACAAGCGCACCCCGACGCCGGGCTCCCGCCCGGTGCAGATCCAGATCAACGCCTTCCCGCTCGTGCGCGGGGAGCCGACCGAAGACTCCTCGAAGGGATGACGATGAACACCGCACTCCTCTCCCCCAACACCGGCCTGGTGGCCGAGTGGGCCGTGCGCAGCGGTCTCAGCCTCGCCAGCTGGGGCATGCAGCGAGCCGCCCGGCGCAACGACCGCGACCGCCTCTTGGGTCGGCTCGAAGCCCGGGCCGCCGCCGAAGCGGCGCTCGCCGAACGCGACGCGACGTTCCGGTCGTCGACCTACGGCCTGCTGTAGGCACGACCGCACGAAAGCGAAGCGGAGACGACGGATGCCCCGCCCGAACGAATCGGGCGGGGCATCCGTCTGTGC
>NZ_JBFUCL010000558.1:0-1188 GCF_056405255.1 Agromyces sp. P1_H4
GCGGCGGACAGCGCCCCGGTGCCGCATCCGACGTCGAGCCAGCGCAGGCCGGCGGGCATCCGGAGCCATTCGAGGAACTCGGGCGCGACCTGGCGGCTCCATCGCCCGACGTACCGTTCGTACGCCGGACCCTGCTCCCAGGTGTCGGCGGCCTCGACATGAGCCATGCTCAACGGTACCGCGCATCCGCCTGTGCGTTCAGGCGGGGATGCCGAGCCCGTCCAGCGCGTCCTGCACGATCGTGAGCCCACCGAGTCCCGGCATCCCGCTGATGCTCTCGTCGACCTTTCGCGCCGCGCGTCGGCCGTCGGGCCCGCTCATGAGATGCCCCATGACGTGCCGCACGTCGGCGGTGGTGTTGATGCTCGACCCGACCGGCGCCCAGAACCGGCTGAGTGCGAAGCGTGTGATCTTCTGCGCCTTCGTGCTCGCCGCCAGCCGCTCCCGCGCCTGCGACGTGTAGAAGGCCACGTGCCGCGCCTCCTGCTTCGCGATGCGACGCAGCAGCTCGGCGAGCACGGGATGCTCCTCGAGCTCGGCCATGCGCTGGTACGCCGTGATCGCCGACCACTCGTTCGCCGCACCCCACGACATGTGCACCGCCACGAAGTCCGCGCCCACGAGGGACCCCATCACCGACTGCTTGATGGGGTCGAGGCGGTCCTTCCAGCCGAGCTTCAGCCGGTTCGCCTTCAGCACGTCGTAGTCGACGGTGACGTCGTGGACGGCGAGCACCGCGGCGAGCGCCTCCCCGTGCCAGAACTCCTCGCGGTTCCACATGGTCATGAAGGCGCTGACGTCGGTCTCCCGATGCGAGGGCGTGGTGAGCAGGTCCCTCGTGTAGCAGACGGTGTGGTACTCGACGTCGGCCATGTAGCGCAGGGTGCGCAGCGAGTCGGGCGGCAGCGGGTGGCGGCGGAAGTCCTCGAGGTCGAGGTCGTCCCAATGCACGCTCACCGAGGTCGCCGTGTAGCGGTCGATGTCGAACCCCATGTGCTCGCCTCCGTCTGGTCAGTGGTCTCGTCGGGTGGGCGTGTCCGGCGCGAGTCGCCTCGAGACGAGGGATGCCGCGGCCTCGCCGATCCCCGGGATGCCGGCGATGCGACGCTCGAGCGACCCGAGCGCGGCGCGGCCCTCGGGGCCCGACCACGCGAACCGGGCCAGCGCGCGCCGTCGCCCGGGTGCGAG
>NZ_JBFUCL010000559.1:0-1184 GCF_056405255.1 Agromyces sp. P1_H4
GCGGCACCGCCGCCGGCCGCGCCTGCGGCAGGCGGCTCCGACGTCATCGCCCAGCTGCAGCAGCTCGCCGATCTGAAGGCCCAGGGGATCCTGAGCGACGAGGAGTTCGCGGCCGCGAAGGCCAAGCTGCTCGGCTGATCGGGAGTCCGGCGACCAGGGCCGGTCGTGCATCGGGGGATGCACGGTCGGCCCTTCGTCGCGGCGCAACCCCCTCGTTCCCGTCGGCCGCCGCCGTAGGCTGTGACGATGACGGATGCCGCGCTGATCGGAGCGGTGACGCCGCCTGACCTGCACGTGATGACGTACAACATCCGTCGCCGTCTCCCCCACGTCATGCCGGGCAGCCCTGATCGCTGGAGCACCCGCAGGCCGCTCGTCCGGCGCATCCTCGCCGCCGAGCGACCCACCATCCTCGGCGTGCAGGAAGCCCTGGCTGATCAGGTGGACGACCTCGCCGACGCCCTGGGACCCCGGTACCGGTGGATCGGGTACGGGCGCAATCCGTCGGGCCGCGGCGAGCGCTGTCCGATCTTCTACGACGCCGAACGGCTCGAGCTCACGCAGTGGCGGCAGCTCGCCCTGTCGTCGACACCCGAGGTCGCAGGGTCCCGGTCGTGGGGGAACATCGTCCGCCGCGTCGTCGTGGAGGCCGAGTTCACCGACCGCGCGACGGGCGCGAGGGTGCTCGCCTCCAACACGCATCTCGATCACCTCTCGACCCGCTCGAGGCTCGAGTCCGCGCGGTACCTGTTGGCGAGGGCGGCCGCGGCGAGCGCCGCCGAACCGGATGCCGCGATCGTCGTCACCGGTGACGTCAACGCCGACGTCGACTCGGCGGTCCACCGTCGTCTCACCGAGAGCGGTGTGCTGCGCGACACGTGGCAGGCCGCGGCAGAGCGACTGACCCCGCAGTGGGGAACGTTCTCGAACTACCGACGCCTCCGCCGGGGCGGCAAGCGCATCGACCTCGTCCTCGTGGGTCCGGGCGTCGTCGTCGAGCGCACGGGCATCAACGCCGTGCGATTCGACGGCGCCGCGGCATCCGACCACGAACCGGTGCAGGCCGTGATCCGGGCCCCGGCCGCGCCGGGTGGGATCGCGAGCGCCACGGAGACCGCAGCGCAGTCGGAGGAGCGATGATCGCGACCTTCCTCCGCCGGCCCGTCGGCGCCGAGGTCCTGGCC
>NZ_JBFUCL010000560.1:0-1139 GCF_056405255.1 Agromyces sp. P1_H4
CACCTCGGGTGCGCGACGCTTCACGCCGAGCCCGCCCGGCAGCGTGCCCTCCGCGGCGAGCCCGTGCTCGACGCACTCGGCCATCGCCGCCCAGATCGCGTCGAGCCCGGCGTCGATGCCCTGCTCGCCGTGCACCGAGACCTCGTTGTACCGGGCGACATCGCAGAACGAGACGCCGTGCTCCTCGCAGAGCGCGAGCAGCTGGTCGGCGTTGTCGTAGGGCAGCGGATGCCGCAGCGCCTCGGACTCCTCGGGCGCGTCGCCGTCGCGCCGGATGAAGCCGCCGCCGACGGAGTAGTRCGTCTCCTCGAGGAGCGGGAGCGGCTCGTCCTCGTCCCAGGCCTGCAGCGTCATCGCGTTCGGATGGCCGGGAAGCCGGGTGCGCGGCTCGAGGCTCACGTCGCCGCGCGTCATCGTGATCGGCTGCCGCCCGGCGAGCAGCACCTCGCCGCCGTCGTCGCCGAGGCGGGTCCACGCGCCGCGCACGTCGTCGGGGTCGCAGTCGTCGGGCTTCCGGCCCGCGAGGCCCGCCACCACCGCGTCGGGCGTGCCGTGGCCGAGGCCGGTCGCGCCGAGGGAGCCGTAGAGCGAGCAGGTCACGCGGCTGACGCGGTCGAGGATGCCCTCGTCGGCGAGTCGCTCGGCGAACGCACGAGCCGCCCGCATCGGGCCGACGGTGTGCGAACTCGAGGGGCCGATCCCGATCGAGAAGAGATCGAGGGCTGAGACGAACGCTGTCACGGTTCAAGGCTACGCCGCCGATCGCGCACGCATCCGGCGTGCGGTCGCAGGATCCTGCGTCGGACGCCCGCGGGACGCACGCGCGGCGCAGGGCGTGCGACCGCCGCGTAGGCTGGATCGGATCCCCATGACTGACGACACCACCACCATGCTGCCCGCGATCGGGCCCGTCCTCCCGCACGAGTTCGCCGCGGAGGCCGACGTCATCGAACGCGCGTTCGCCGCCGGCCCCTACGGCCACCTGCCCAAGCACCCCGAGCGGCGCGCGTTCGAACGCGACACCGCGGGGCGCGCGGCATCCGGTGCCGTGCTCGTCGCGCGTCGCGACGGGGGCATCGTGGGCAGCGCGAGCGTGCTGCGCGCCGCGACGCCGTACTCGCGGGTCGCGGTGCCCGGCG
>NZ_JBFUCL010000561.1:0-1137 GCF_056405255.1 Agromyces sp. P1_H4
CCACGGGACCGAGCACGGCCGGA
The DNA here is from genome assembly GCF_056405255.1 of Agromyces sp. P1_H4. Lineage (NCBI taxonomy): Bacteria > Bacillati > Actinomycetota > Actinomycetes > Micrococcales > Microbacteriaceae > Agromyces > Agromyces sp. P1_H4. Next base: position 24 of record NZ_JBFUCL010000561.1, read on the forward strand.
CGGGCGCGGGCCGCGGCGCCAGCGCGGCCGCGAGCGTCGCCGGCGCGGTGGCGTTCGGGCTGGGTCACGCCATCCATCATCTCCCGCCGAACAGCAGCGGCAGCAGCTGGATGCCGATCGCGCTCGCCACGTAGCGGTGCCGGCGGTTGCTGGTCAGCTGCGCCACCCAGTCGAAGACGCCGAGGTCGACCACCTCGCGGAAGGCACCGGTCCGGTCGTGCACGCCGAAGCCGAGGCGAAGCCCGTGGTAGTAGGTCGACGCCAGTGTCTCGGCGCGCACCTCGACGTCGGGCTGCGACGCGGTGATCGCGGCGGCGACGCGCTCGCCGAGCGCCGGGTGGGTTCCGTCGGTGCGCACGATGGCGAGCGGATGCTGCCAGTCGAGGCCGTGGGCGGATGCCGCGGCGTCGAGCATGCGGCGGTGGACGCCGAGCTGCGCGGCGACGGCGGCGACCTCGAAGCCGTCGTCGGCGAGCCCGGCGCCGGCGTCGGCGAGCACGAACAGGCGGAAGTGGCGCGTGTGGCCCGCGCCGCCGGCGACCGGCTGCATGCGGAGGACCTGGTGCGACGCGCAGAGCCGCACGTGCGCCCGCGGATCGGCCCGGAGCCGGTGCGCGGCCTCGAGCGCCAGCACGTTCGTGGGGTCGGACACCACCTCGGATGCGCGGATGGTCGAGAGCGTGCGGTCCTGGGAGGTCGGCGCGACGACGGATGCCGCGCCGAGCGGGGCCACCGGCGAGAGCAGCAGCGCCTCGTAGTCGCGGGCAGCGTCGAGCGCCAGCGTGTCGTAGGCCACGGTCGTGCGGAGGTCGACGGGGCTCGGGCCGACCGTGGCATCCGTCGACCACTGGTGCAGCAGGTCGGCCGGTCGGCGTCCGGCCGCCTCGCCGCGCGCGGCGGCCAACAGCTCGCCGCGGCGATCGCTGGGGGATTCGCGGCGGGTTCGTCGCGGTGACTCGCTCATCGCTCCATGATGGCTCGCCCCGGGGGTTTCGCGGCAGATCCGCAGGATCGTCGGAGTCCGGGCGGGTTACCGTCGATCATGGACCATGGGGCGGACACGTCGCGCTCGCCGGGCGCCGAGCGGGCGGCCGGCGTGATCGCCGCGATCGGC
>NZ_JBFUCL010000562.1:0-1135 GCF_056405255.1 Agromyces sp. P1_H4
GCCGCACGCCGAGGCCGCCCGGGCATGGGCCGAGTGGGCGCATCAGGGCTACCGCACCGCCTCGGCCGCACGCCGCGGCGACTCCTACCGCGCCTACGCCGGCACGATCGCCGAGCACGAGCGCGAAGTGGGGCGCCGGGCGCACTCGTTCGAGCTCAACGTCGAGGTGGTGCCGTTCACGCAGCCGGGCGTCTGGTGGATCGGCGCGATGACCGTGGCGGTCACCGACTCGCTGCGATCGGATGCCTCGGCGTTCGACGACGCCATCCACCCGATCATCGCCGAGCTGGCCTGACGGCGCCGGTGCACGGGGCGCGCGGCATGGCCGGCGCGGACGTGGGGCCGGCGCGCATGCCAGACTCGATCGCATGAGCATCTGGTTCGGCGAGCCGTCCCTCGACTGGGCGAACTCGCGTCGCGACGGCACCCTCCTGAACGAGCTCGGCATCGAGATGACCGAACTCACCGACGGTTCGCTCAAGGGCCGGATGCCGGTCGACGGCCGCACGCGCCAGCCGGGCGGGGTGCTGCACGGCGGGGCATCCGTCGCCTTCGCCGAGACCCTCGCGAGCTGGGGCTCGACGTTCACGGTCGACCCGTCGACGAGCTACTGCGTCGGCATGGAGATCAATGCGAACCACGTTCGCCCGGTCGCCGAGGGCTGGGTCTACGGCGAGGCCACGCCGATCACGCGCGGCCGCACGACCCAGGTATGGGACATCAGGATCACGGATGCCGCGGGCAAGCTGGTGTGCGTCTCGCGCTGCACGATGGCCGTGCTGCCCAAGCCGTCGGAGTACTGAGGCCCCGCGCCGCGGGCCTCGGGAATATCGTGGGCGTGTGAAGCCCTTCGTCCTCCTCGCGACGCGCGCAGAGGACCAGCCCGCCGACGAGGAGTACGCGCTGTTCCTCCGCCACTCGGGCCTCGACGAGCGCGACCTGATCCGGGTGCGGCTCGAGGCGGGGCCTATGCCCGACCTCGACCTGGACGGGCTCTCGGGCATCTTCGTCGGCGGCGGCCCGTTCAACGCGTCCGATCCTGCCGAGCGGMAGTCGACGGTGCAGCGACGGGTCGAGGCCGAGTTCGACGCGCTCCTCGACGAGGTCGTGGCCCGGGACTTCCCGTTCCTCGGCG
>NZ_JBFUCL010000563.1:0-1134 GCF_056405255.1 Agromyces sp. P1_H4
CCCCGACTTCGTCCGCGCGGCATCCGAGGGCCGCTGGGCGCCCGCCCGGCACGAGAGCCTCGCCGACCGGCGCGTGCTGCTCATCGGCTACGGCGGCGTCGGCCGCGCGATCGAGGAACGGCTCGCGCCCTTCGAGGTCGAGGTGACGCGGGTCGCCAGCCGCGCCCGCGACGACGAGCGCGGGCGCATCCACGGCATCGACGAGCTGCCGCGGCTCCTGCCCGACGCCGAGATCGTGATCGTCGGCGTACCGCTCAGCGATGCCACGACCGGGCTCGTCGACGCCGCGTTCCTCGCGGCCCTTCCCGACGGCGCCCTCGTGGTGAACATCGCCCGCGGCAAGGTCGCCGACACCGACGCGCTCCTCGCCGAGGCCCGCTCCGGCCGGCTTCGGTTCGCCCTCGACGTCACCGACCCCGAGCCGCTGCCGCAGGGGCATCCGCTCTTCGCGCTGCCGAACGTGCTGATCTCCCCCCACGTGGGCGGCGCCTCCACCGCGATGATGCCCCGCATGGCGCGCCTCCTGCAGCGCCAGATCGAGCGGATGCTGCGCGGCGAGGCCCCCGAGAACATCGTGCTGCGCAGCTGACGCGCGGACGACGACCTGCACGCCGACCCCTGATCCCCGTTCCCGAGCCCTACCGAGAGGACCCCATGCCGAGCTTCGACCACGCCTTCGACTGGACCCGCCGCCACGTCGACGACGGCCCCATGCCCAGCGCCGTGCTCGGCATCGCCACCGCCGACGGCATCGTCGCCCTCGACGCGTTCGGCGGGGCGTCCGTCGACGACCACTACGCCCTCTTCTCGATCACCAAGCCGCTCGTCGGGCTGGCCGCGCTGCGACTCATCGAGGAGGGGCGGATGACGCCCGACACCCCGCTCACGACGGCGGTGCCCGAGTTCGGCGAGGGACGCGACGACGTCGTGCGCCTGCGGCACCTCGTGAGCCACACGTCGGGCATCGTGGAGCCCGACCTGCAGACGCCGGCGGGCCTGCGCCCGTCGCTGCTCGCCCCGGGTCGCGACTTCGCCGCGGGCACCGCGTCGCGCTACTCCACGATCGCCTTCGAGGGCATCGCCGCGCTCATCGAGCACGCGGGCGGCGCCTCCTGGGAGCAGGCGGTCGACGCC
>NZ_JBFUCL010000564.1:0-1133 GCF_056405255.1 Agromyces sp. P1_H4
GTCGTCGTCGGTGTGGTCATCGGCGTCTCCTCTCCTCGTCCGGCGCAGCACACCTGGCGCGGTGCGCTTCAGGTGGGGTGTCCGGTCGAAGCTAGGCGAGGTCGGCGGCATCCGACAGGGCGCGTGTCATGCCCGGTCACGCCGTGTCGCATTGCGTCACACGACGTCGTGTTTCGACACAGGCGGTTGCACGGCGTCGGTGGACGGTAATGGGCGACGGATACCGCGTGGCGCAGGTGCGCGGGTCGCGGGTCGCGGGTCAGGCGAGTGCGCGGGTGCGCGGCTCGCGGATCGCGGGTCAGGCCAGGCGGGCGGATGCCGCGGCGTGGCGGTCGAGCACGATCTCGACGAGCTCGGCGGGCGCGGGCTCGTCCTCCACGAGCAGCGGGCGTGCGGTCACGTCGGCGCCGGCCGCGCGGGCGAGGTCGTCGAAGTATCCGGGGGCGAGCAGGTAGTTCGCGACCACGACCCGGGCGCCGTCGGCGGCGGCATCCGCTCGGGCCATCGCGACCGCCTCGCGCAGGCGCGGCTGGGCGGCCGAGAGGAACCCCGCCGTGACCGCGCGTCCGGATGCCGCGGCGAGCCGCTTCGCCATGTCGAGACAGTCGACGACCGCACGTCGGTCGCTCGACCCGGCGACGGCGAGCACGATCCGGTCGTCGTCGCGGAGTCCCGCTTCTTCGAGCCGCCGCAGCAGCACCGTCGCGAGCCGGTCGTCGGGGCCGAGGGCGCCGGCGAGCACGACCGTCCGCCCGCCCTGCTCGTTCTGGTGGTCGACCGCCTCGGTGAGGTCGACGTACACGTGGTACCCGGCCGACAGCAGCAGCGGCACCACGACGGCGGGCTCGTCTTGCTCGAGCGAGGCGAGGGTGGCCGGGACGTCGGGCTGTTCGACATCGACGTGTCCGAGCCGCACGCTCGGCGGGGCATCCGGATGCCGCTGCGCCACCGCCGCGGCGACCGCGTCGTGCAGCCCGCGCACCGCACGGCGGCCCTCGTCGGACGAGGTGCCGTGCGAGATGCCCACGAGGGCAGGGGTGCGAGCGGACATGCCCCCATCGTCGCAAATCGGGGCGGCCCGCCGCATCCCGGCGACGTCGCGTGACCGGGCGCGCTTGCCGCCGCTCCTGACC
>NZ_JBFUCL010000565.1:0-1125 GCF_056405255.1 Agromyces sp. P1_H4
CTCGGATGCCGCGGCCGACGCCCAGGTGATCATCACGTCGACCGAGCTCGCCGGCGCCGTGCGGCAGGCCATCGGCCGCAGCTTCGCCGAGGTCGTCGAGGTCGTGAACTACTTCGACGTCGAGGAGATCGGCGCGAAGCTCGAGGCCTCGCTGGGCTAGGCGGTTCCGCCCGTCGCCCGTCGCCTGTCGGCGGAGAGCGGAGCACGGCGCGCGCCGTGCTCACTCCCGGAGTTCGGCGAGGAGGGACTCGGCAGTGAGGTCGCCGGCCAGCGGCCGGCGGGCGCTGGCGGGGTACCGCTGCAGCTGGAACTCCCCATCCGCTGCGTTCACGACCCGTCCGGTCCACGGGCATTCGCGTGATGCGAGCAGGACGGCAGCGGGAGCGATGCTCGCCGGGGTGAGCTCGTCGGCGCCGGTCGGGCGCCGGAAGATCCGGGTCGCTGCGATGGGCTCGATGGCGTTGGCGAGGATGCCGTGCTCCGCCCCTTCGCCCGCGAGCCCGTTCATCAGCCCGAATTGGGCCGCCTTGCCGACCCCGTAGGCCGTGACGTCGGACCCGTCGATGGGTCGCAGACCGTAGCTCGACACCGTGAAGACGAGGCGGCCGTAGCCGCGTTGCCGCATCGACGGCCAGACGGCGCGGGCGAGCCACCACGCCGATTCGACGTTCACGGCGAGCATGCGCCGCCACTCGTCGTCGGGCGTCGATTCGATGCCCGCGTACCGCACGATGCCGGCGCTGTGGACCAGGGCGTCGATGCGGCCATGCCGGCCGAGCACCCGCTCGACGAGTCCGGTGCATCCGCCCTTCGTCGCGAGGTCCTGCGTCTCGGGCTCAGCGAGGATGCCGGCGGCCGACAGCTCGCCGGCTACGCGGGCGGCCACCGCGGCATCCGCAACAGTGCCGTCGCGCTGAACGCCGGCGTCGTGCGCGATGATCGTCGCACCGCGCGTCCCGATCGCCTCGGCGTAGGCGCGACCGAGACCGCCTGCGGCGCCGGTGACGACCACGACCTGCCCGTCGAATCGGATGCGTTCGGCTGCATCGCCCTTCGCCTCCGACCGCGCGTGGATCGACCCCGTCATGCCGTGAGTTGACGCATCCCGGCCTCGAGGGCCTCGAC
>NZ_JBFUCL010000566.1:0-1113 GCF_056405255.1 Agromyces sp. P1_H4
CGTCCAGTCGGCGTGCTCGGTGTCGCCCGTGCCGAGCCTGGCCTCGGCGAGGCCGAGCAGGGCGGGGTCGGTCCAGGTCGGCGCGTGCACGCCGTTCGTGATCGACGTGATCGGCACCTCGTCGGCGTCGAACCCGGGCCACAGGTCGCCGAACATGCGGCGGCTGACCTGCCCGTGCAGCTTCGAGACGCCGTTGGCGCGCTGTGCGAGCCGGAGTCCCATGACCGCCATGTTGAACGCGCTGGTCGACGGGTCGGCCCCGGGCTCCACCCCGAGCGCCAGCGCATCGGCCGGATCGACGCCCGGCAGCAGCGAGCTCGTGAGGTATCGCTCGACGAGCGCGCGGTCGAACCGGTCGATGCCCGCGGGCACGGGCGTGTGCGTCGTGAAGACCGTGCCGGCACGGACGAGCTGCAGCGCCTCGGCGAAGGAGCAGCCGTCGGCGATGTGCGTCGCGATGCGCTCGAGCCCGAGGAATCCGGCATGACCTTCGTTCATGTGGAACACGTCGGGCGCCGGCCCGCCCCGCAGCTCCGTGAAGGCCCGCACGGCGCGCGCGCCGCCGATGCCGAGGAGCAGTTCCTGCAGGAGCCGGTGCTCGCCGCCGCCGCCGTAGAGCCGGTCGGTCACCGAGCGCAGCTCGTCGGCGTTCGCCGGGATGTCGGTGTCGAGCATGAGCAGCGTGATGCGCCCGACCTCGGCCTTCCACACTCGGGCGTGCAGCGACGCCTCGTCGGGCAGGGCGAGCGTGACCTGCACCGGGGAGCCGTCGGGCCGACGCAGGACGGACAGCGGCAGGCCGTCGGGGTCGAGCACGGGGTATCGCTCCTGCTGCCAGCCGTCGGGCGAGATGGACTGCGCGAAGTAGCCGGCCTTGTAGAAGAGGCCGACGCCGATCAGGGGCACGCCGAGGTCGGAGGCGGCCTTGAGGTGGTCGCCGGCGAGGATGCCGAGGCCGCCGGAGTACTGCGGCAGCGCCGCGGTGATGCCGAACTCGGGCGAGAAGTAGGCCACCGCGCGCGGCGCGGCGGCGCCGAGCGACTGGAACCAGCGCGGCTGCGACAGGTAGTCGCGCAGGCTCGCACGTTCGCGCTCCGCCCGCTCCACGTATCC
>NZ_JBFUCL010000567.1:0-1091 GCF_056405255.1 Agromyces sp. P1_H4
GACCAGCGGTCGTCGTCGGAGCCGCCGCCATGGGATGCCATGATCGGCAGCCTACTCTAAAAACAGGAAGCATTGACAGAAGAATGCCGCCGACCTAGCGTCGAGGGAAAGCGCGGAAAGGGACCGACCGGCCCCGCCGAACGACACGCTGGAGGTGCTGCATGAGCCCCGATGGAACGCCCGCCCTCGTGCCGCTGCACTCCGTCGCCGACGACGAGGGCCCCCCGATCGACCGCGATCGCGCGCAGCGCGCGATGGCCGACCTGCTCGCCGCCCTCGGCCAGGACCTCCGGTCCCCGCACCTCGCCGACACGCCGCGGCGCGCGACCGACGCGCTCATCGAACTGCTGACGCCCGAGCCCTTCCGGGTCACCACGTTCCCGAACGACGAGGGATACGCCGACCTCGTGCTCCTCACCGACATCCCGTTCCACTCGCTCTGCGAGCACCACCTGCTCCCGTTCCGCGGCGTCGCACACGTCGGCTACGTGCCGGGGGACCGCCTCGTCGGCCTCTCGAAGCTCGCGCGGATCGTCGAGCACGTGTCGAGGGCGCTCCAGGTGCAGGAGCGGATGACGGAGCAGATCGCCGAGTGGCTCGACATCGAGCTCGCCCCGCGCGGCGTGGGCGTCGTGCTCGAGGCCGAACACCTCTGCATGTCCCTGCGCGGGCCACGTATCGTGGGCAGCGTGACCACGACGAGCAGGTTCTCCGGACTCCTCACCGACGATCCGCGCCTCCGGCAGGCATTCGAGTCGCGGTCTGCGACCCGGGGAACGGGGCGGGCCTCATGAGCGGCGAGCGCGGCATCCTGATCATCGGCGGCGGCCTGGCCGGGGCCCGCGCGGCGGAGGGAACGCGGGCGGCGGGCTACGACGGGCCGGTGCGCCTCGTCGCGGCGGAGGACGCGATGCCGTACATCCGTCCACCGCTCTCGAAGGAGTTCCTGAACGGCGGCGGCTCCCGTGACGACCTCGACGTGCATCCCGTGGAGTGGTATKCCGAGCACCGGGTCGACGTGCTCCGCGGCATCCGTGCCACGGCGCTGGAACTCGCCGCCCACCTGGTGCGGCTCGACGACGGACGCGACC
>NZ_JBFUCL010000568.1:0-1069 GCF_056405255.1 Agromyces sp. P1_H4
ACGTAGAGCGTGCGGCCGACCACGAGGAGGCCGTCGCCGTTCGGCAGGGCGGTGCCGCCGAGGTCGACCACGGTGGCCTCACCGGTGCTGGGATCGACCCGGAACAGCGTCGACGTCGATGACTGGATCACCAGCAGCGCCTGGTGGTCGGGCGTCTCGGCGATCCCGTTCGCGTTGAAGCCCGCGACCTGCTCCCAGTCGCCCGTCAGCGGGAGCACCTCGAACGAATCCGAGAGCTCACCCGAGGGGCTCACTGGGACGAAGTACAGTTCGGCGGCCGAGCTGTTCGTGAACCAGGCGCCGTCGTGCGTGAGCACGACGTCATTGACGAACGCCGCCGGGTCGGTCGTGAACTGGTAGGACTCGAGCACGGCGCCGGTGTCGGCGTCGACGACCCGAGCATCGCCCGCGGGCCCGCCGGCGATGAACAGTCGTCCTCGCTCGTCGACCTTGAGTCCGACGGATGGGGTGCCCGGGCCCTCGAGCCGGTCGAGTTGCTCGCCGGTGCGCACGTCGAACACGAAGACGTCGCCGTCGACGAGCGATCCGACGTAGCCGGTGCCGCCCGGTCCGATCGTGATGCCCTCGGGCTGGAACCCGTCGGGGAGTCCGATCACGTCAGGGAAGGGGCCACCCGATGGAGGACTCGCCTGGGCAGTGCCCGCCGCCGCGACGGCGAGGAGCCCCGTGAGAGCGATGGTGGCGAATGCACGTGCGACGATGCGACCGGACATGGCGACATGGTACGTCCGCGCTCGCGCGGCGGTACGGGTTCTGGGGAAGCTCCCAGTCGGACGGTGCGAGGGCCGCGCGGCGCTCAGCCGCGAWGGCCGAGCAGCGGCAGCACGGCGCTGAGGTCGGGTACGTCGATCGCGACATCCGCCCGCTCGCGCACCACGGGCTTCGCGCAGAACGCGACGCCCAGMCGGGCCGTGCGGAGCATCTCCAGGTCGTTCGCGCCGTCGCCGACGGCGATGGTGCGGTCGAGCCGGATGCCGCTGGCCGCCGCCCACTCCKCGAGCGCCGCCGCCTTGCGGTGCGCGTCGACGATCGCCCCGTCGACCCGCCC
>NZ_JBFUCL010000569.1:0-1060 GCF_056405255.1 Agromyces sp. P1_H4
CCCAGAGCTCGTGCACGTCGAGGTCGTTCCAGTCGGCACCGACCTCGGCCGCGACCGCCGACCAGTACTCGGCGATCGACGCCGTGCCCTGGTCGAGCGCCTCACGATGCGCCCAGTATGCGGGCCAGAACCGGTCGGCGTCGACGCCGGCACGGGCGACGAGCGCGGCGCGGTCGGCGTCGCTCGGCGGACGGGAGATGACCTCGCCGTAGTCGAACACGACGACACGGGGCGCGAGGCTGATCGGGGCGGGGACTGTCGGCGGCATCCACCCCAACCTATCGTTGGTGGATGACCACCGGGTGGCAGGAGTGGACGGCCGAAGACGCGGCCGGATGGATCGCGGCGCCGGCGCCCGACGACGACAAGTACTCGCGCGGTGTGCTGGGCGTCGTCACCGGGTCACCCGAGTTCCCGGGAGCCGCGGTGCTCGGGGTGGAGGCGGCCCACCGCGCGGGCGTCGGGATGGTTCGCTACATCGGACACCGGGTGCCCGCCCGCGCCGTCCTCGACCGCAGGCCCGAGACCGTCACCGCCCCGGGCCGCGTGCAGGCCTGGCTCATCGGTTCGGGGATCGACCAGAACCGCCGCTCGTTCGTGCTGCTCGGCGATCTCACGCACGCGCTCGCCGCGCACGTGCCCGTCGTGGTCGACGCCGGCGCGCTCGACCTCGTCGGCACCCACACCGCACCCACCGTGGTCACCCCGCATGCCGGCGAGCTCGCACGCCTCCTCACGTCCCGCGAGATTCCCGCGAGCGTCGAGGAGGTGCGGTCGGCGCCCGGGGAATGGGCGGAGCGCGCGGCCGAGGAGCTCCGCGTCGCCGTGCTCCTCAAGGGCGCCGTGACGCACGTGTGCGATCCCGACGGCGGCCGGTACACCGTCACCGCGCCCACGCACTGGCTCGCGACGGCCGGCAGCGGCGACGTGCTCGGCGGCATCCTCGGGGCGCTCGTCGCGACCCACCACGAGCAGATCGCGACGGATGCCACGGTGCTGACCTCGCTCGCCGCCACCGCGTCGTGGGTGCACGGCGAGGCGGCACGGCGCGCGTCCGCTG
>NZ_JBFUCL010000570.1:0-1060 GCF_056405255.1 Agromyces sp. P1_H4
TCGCTGCGCGGGGCGTCGAGCCCTGCGCGGCGAGGAACTCGCGCCACGTGACGCTGCCACGCTGCGCGTCGTCGCCCGCGAGGTTGGCGCCGTCACGATAGGCACGGCCGACGGCTCCCGGCATCCGGATCGGCAGGCGGCGGCGCATCCGTCCGCCCTTCGCGTCCACGAGTGCGGCGGCGAGCTGCGGGATGTCCAGGACCTCGGGTCCAGCCAGGTCCGCAACGCGCCCGGCGGGGCGGCCGAGAGCGATCCCTGCGAGGCGCGCGGCGACGTCGCCGACGTCGACAGGCTCGAACCGGAGGCCGCCGGGCACGGGAAGGAGGGGCAGCTTGGCCATGCCGCCCACCACCGGGAGGACGAAGTCGTGGAGCTGTGCGGCGCGGAGCACCGACCACGGCACGCCGGATCCGGCGATCGCCCGCTCCGCCTCCGCCTTGGCGCGGAAGTAGCCGATCGGCATCCTGTCGGCGCCGGTCACCGAGATCAGGATCAGGTGACGCACGCCGGCATCGCGAGCCGCAGCGGCGAGGTTCCGCGCCGCGACGTCGTCGCCCTTCGCACCGCCGGCGAGGTGGAGGACGACCTCCACGCCGTCGAGTGCTGCGGCGAGTCCGCGTCCGGCGACGGTATCGCCTTCGACATGATGGATGCCGGGCGCCGCCTCACGCGGGTGGCGGGTGAGGATGCGGAGGTCGCGGCCGGCCTCGCGAAGCAGTGGGACGACGCGGCGGCCGATGGTGCCGGTCCCGCCCGTCACGAGCAGAGGTGCGTTCATCATGGTGTTCCTCCCGTGTCACAACCGAGGGCGTTCCCTCGTCGACATCACGACGAACGACCTCGAGGAGATGTGACATGACCGACCGAAGGATGTTGGCCCGCCGGTTCGAGACCGAGCGGCCCCGGCTGCACGCCATCGCGACACGGCTGCTCGGCTCCCCCGCCGACGCCGATGATGCCGTGCAGGAGACCTGGCTCCGACTCGAGCGCGTGGACGTCGACGGCATCGAGAACCTCGAGGCCTGGCTGACGACCGTGGTCTCGCGCGTGAGCCTCGACC
>NZ_JBFUCL010000571.1:0-1058 GCF_056405255.1 Agromyces sp. P1_H4
GCCACGAACCGCTCGGGCACCGCCACGAGCTCGGCGAAACCGCCCTGGTCGGCCTCGGCGAACACCGCGTCGCCGACCCGGACCCGGGTGACCCCCGGGCCGACGGCCTCGACGACGCCCGCGACATCCCGCCCGATCACCGGATGCTTCGGGCGCCCGAGCCCGAACGCGAGGCGGCCCACGCGCGGCTCGCCGTGCAGCACGAGCACGTCGCCCATGCTCACGGCGACCGCCTCGACGCGGATGAGCACCTCGTCCGCTTCCGGGCTCGGGGCGTCGACCTCGGCGAGCGCGAGCACCTCGGGCCCGCCGTACCGGGAGCGCACGACGGCCCTCATGCGCGCGCCTCGGCGCCGGCCGGCACGAGCCGGAGCACCACGCTGCCGCCCTTGTGGCCGGAGTCGACGAGTCGGTACCCCTCGGCGACCTGCTCGAGGGCCACCTCGCGCTCGATCGGCGGGCGGAGCGCTCCGGCCGCCAGCAGGGCCGCGAGCTGCCCGAGGTCGGGCGCCTTGTCGGCGTCCTTCCGGAGGCCGGTGAAGAGGATGACGGCACGCCGCCGGCCGAGCCGGGAGGTGAGCTGCTGGACCAGGATCGCGAAGGAGGGCCCCGTGGTGAGGTAGGTTGCTCCGGGCCGCAGCGCACGTCGTGCGCGCCGGAACGTCGAGGCGGCCACGGCGTCGAACACGACGTCGTACGTCTCCGGCCCGGTGAGCGCGTCCTCCCTGCTGCGATCGACGACGCGATCCGCGCCGAGGGACGCGACGAGGTCGACGTGCGCCGGCCCGCAGACCGCGGTGACGTGGGCTCCGAGGTGCTTCGCGAGCTGCACGGCCGCGGCCCCCACGCTCCCCGACGCCCCGATCACGAGCACGCGCTGCCCGGGCCGGAGGTGTGCGCCGTCACGGAGGAACGGCAGGGCGGTGAGGGCGCCGTCACRGGCCGCCGCGGCATCCGTCATCGAGACCGCTGCGGGCAGCGGCGCGATCGCACCCGATGCGGCGATGACGACGAGCTCGCCGTGCGCGCCCACGCTCGCACCGGTGGCACCGAACACC
>NZ_JBFUCL010000572.1:0-1054 GCF_056405255.1 Agromyces sp. P1_H4
GGCTGCGGCAGCGCCGCCGAACAGTGCGGCGAGCGGGTCGCCGTCGTGAGCCGCGGATGCCGCGGGTTCGGGCGCCTGCGGGAAGCGGGCGGTGGCGTCGTCGGTGCGGTACCCCGCGGTCGCGTCGTCGGTGCGGTACGCGGCCGTCGGTGCATCGTCGCCGAACCGCCAATCGGGCACGGGCTCCGCTTCGGGCTCGGCCTGTGCCTCAGGCTCGATGATGGGGTCGCCCGGGCCGGTTTCGGAAGCGTCGACATCGGAGGCGTGGCCTTCGGTGTCGAGCCCCGCCGCCACGAACGGCAACGGTCGTTCGAGCCCGTTCGCGTCACGCTCGGGATCGGCCTTGGGGTCGGGCGCCGACGGATCGGGCGTCAGGTTCCAGAAGTAGCCGGTCTCCTCGATCTCACGGGTGATCTGGGATCCATCGCCGGCCGTCGCGTCACCCAGCTGGTCGGCGTGCGTGGCCTCATCGACGTCGTCGAGCGAGCTGTCGCGTCCGAAGAGGCGGCCACGGGGCGCGCGCGGCGGTTCGGGCTCGTCCACGTCGTCGTCATCGTCGACGTCGTCGTCGAAGCCGAGCCCCAGGGCGCCGAGCGCGTCGTCATCGCCGGGGGGTGGCGTGCCGCCGCGGGCAGGCGTACCCGAGCCGAATGCGTCGGACGGCACATCGACGTCGGCGCGCTCGTCGTCTCGGGAGCGACCGGAGGCGGAGCCGGAGCCGAGCGCGGCCAGGAGGTCGTCCACCGGCTCGCCGGTCTGCGGGGGTCGCTGGGGCTCATCGTCACGGGCCGACGCGAACGCCGGGAAGGGCGGTCGACGGGTGGCGGCCGCTTCGGCGCGAAGGCCGGCAGGCTCGGAGACCGGCGTGCCGGCAGCGCCACGCACCTCGATGAACGGGAAGCCGGTGCCGGCGACCGGCGTCTGCCGCCCGTCGGCGTTCGCCTCGGGTCGAGAGGCGGGCGACTCGGATGCCGCATCCGGGCGTCCCTCGTCACCGGCTGCCGCGCCCGGGCCCTGCGACGACGGGCGGTCGGCGAACAGCGCGCTGAAGGGG
>NZ_JBFUCL010000573.1:0-1043 GCF_056405255.1 Agromyces sp. P1_H4
GGCGGCTTCCAGCGTCCCGGCGGTGCTCCCGGCACCGGCTTCGGCGGCCCGCGTCCCGCGGGCGGCGGCGGTCGTGGTCGTGGACCCGGCGGCGGCACGGCCGGCGCCTTCGGCCGCGGTGGCGGCAAGAGCAAGGCCCGCAAGTCGAAGCGCACGAAGCGCCAGGAATTCGAGATGCGGGAGGCTCCGTCGCTCGGCGGCGTGAGCGTGCCCCGCGGCGACGGCAACACCGTCATCCGGCTGCGTCGTGGCGCGTCCATCTCGGACTTCGCCGACAAGATCGACGCGAACCCCGGTTCGCTCGTGACCGTGCTGTTCCACCTCGGTGAGATGGCCACGGCGACGGAGTCGCTCGACGAGGCCACCTTCCAGGTGCTCGGCGAGGAGCTCGGCTACAAGATCCAGGTCGTCTCGCCTGAAGACGAGGACCGCGAGCTCCTCGAGGGCTTCGACATCGACCTCGACCAGGAGCTCGAGGACGAGACCGACGAGGATCTCGAGATCCGCCCGCCGGTCGTCACCGTCATGGGCCACGTCGACCACGGTAAGACCCGACTCCTCGACGCCATCCGCAACGCGAACGTCGTCGCGGGCGAGGCCGGCGGCATCACGCAGCACATCGGTGCGTACCAGGTGCACACTGAGCACGAGGGCATCGAGCGGGCCATCACCTTCATCGACACCCCGGGCCACGAGGCGTTCACCGCCATGCGTGCCCGTGGTGCACAGGTGACCGACATCGCGATCCTCGTGGTCGCGGCCGACGACGGCATCATGCCGCAGACGGTCGAGGCCCTGAACCACGCGCAGTCGGCCAACGTGCCGATCGTGGTCGCGGTGAACAAGATCGACAAGCCCGACGCCAACCCGGCCAAGGTGCGCCAGCAGCTCACCGAGTTCGGCCTGGTCGCCGAGGAGTACGGCGGCGACGTCATGTTCGTCGACGTGTCGGCTCGGGAGAACATCGGCATCCAGGACCTGCTCGACGCAGTGCTCCTCACCGCCGACGACGGCCTCGACCTGCGTGCGAACCCCAACAAGGA
>NZ_JBFUCL010000574.1:0-1035 GCF_056405255.1 Agromyces sp. P1_H4
CGTCGAGCGGCTCTGGCGTCAGCGAGGCACGCTCGGCGCCGCCGCGACCTCGGCCACCGCGTCGTGCGCCGAACAGGCCGCCTCGACGCCTCGGTGTGCTGCTGCCGGATTCGTTCGTGTTGTTCTCGTTGCCTTCCACCATCTCTGGTGCACTCCTACGACGGTGTGGATGGCCGCGCCATCCGCTCCCGTACTCGTCTCGAGCGATCCTGCGCCGTGCGCTGGACCGCCAATCCTTCACTGCTGCGACCGGCAGGTTGCCTGTGTCGCCACGTCTCGCGGTGCGTCTCACCGCTCACTCGGATGCGGTGCATCCTCAAAGCCTTCATTGGCGTCGTGCCGGGCGCGGCCCGGACGACTCCTTCGATTATCGCACGGCCGCGCAGGGTTGGCGTGGAACCGCATGCCAGAATACGAGGATGCCGGACTCCTCCCCCCAGTCCCGACCCGTCGGCGTCGCCGTCTTCCTCCTCATCGCGGGGGCGCTCGGCCTCCTCGCGGCGTGGAGCCTGACGATCGACAAGCTCGCCCTCCTCGCCGATCCCGACTTCGTGCCGTCGTGCGACGTGGGCGTGCTGGTCGGATGCGGCGTGAACCTCGGATCATGGCAGGGCGCGGTGTTCGGATTCCCCAACCCGCTCATCGGCCTCATGGCGTGGCCCGTCGTCATCGCGATCGGCGCGGCGATCCTCGCCGGAGCGCAGTTCGCCCGCTGGTTCTGGATCGCGTTCAACGTCGGTGTCGCCGGCGCGCTCGTCTTCGTGGGATGGCTCATCGCCCAGAGCATCTACGCGCTCGACGTGCTGTGCCCGTGGTGCATGCTCACCTGGGCGGTGACGATCCCGACGTTCTGGGTGGTGACCCTGCACAACCTCCGAACGGGCAACCTCCCCGTCTCGGCACGGATGCAGCGGCTCGCCGGCGAATGGTTCAAGTGGATCCCGCTGATCACCGTGGTCTGCTACGCGATCGTCATCGTGCTCGCGCAGGCGCAGATGAACGCCATCCCCCGGGTCATGATCGACCTGCAGAACC
>NZ_JBFUCL010000575.1:0-1032 GCF_056405255.1 Agromyces sp. P1_H4
GCCACGCGGTCGCGCCCTCGGCGGACGACACCGACTGGGCCCGCATCGTGCTGCTCTACGAGGCACTCGGACGCCTCGCGCCGTCGCCCGTGGTCGAGCTCAACCGCGCCGTGGCCGTGGCGATGGCGACGGGTCCGGCGAGCGCGCTCCGCGTCGTCGACGAGCTGGAGCGGTCGGGCCGCCTCGCCGGGTATCCGGCGCTGCCCGCCGTGCGCGGCGAACTGCTCGCCCGCCTCGGCCGCGACCAGGAGGCGCGCGGCGAGCTGGAGACGGCCGCCCGGCTCACCGGCAACGAGCGCGAGCGGGCCGCCCTGCTCGCGAAGGCGGCGTCCCTGCCGCGCTGAGCCGCGCGGCCGCCACCGCCGTGCGCATTCCGCCGCGCAAGCACCGCGAGTGGGCGATCCTGGCGACGCGGCGACCGCGACCTCGCCAACTTCGCCCACTCGACGCTCACCCCGGGCACGACCTGCCGCGCTGAGCCGCGGGGCGCGGGGGCGCCCACGCCCGGACGAGCGACCTGAGGATTCGTCGGCATCCATTGAAGTCGCCCGGCTCGCGGCAGAGAATGGCGGGGTGACTCGCGGCCGGTCCCATCGGGTGTGACCCCGCGTCACCATCGATGGGAGGGGACCCATGGCCGACGTCGCGTTCAGCACGGTCTGGCAGCCGGGGGACGGCACGCAGTGGGTGAAGTGGGGCATGTCCGACGACGACTTCATCGCCGCCGACAACGAGTACTTCCCGCAGGGCCTGCGCATCACGTCGCTCGAGTTCCACGAAGGGCGCATCGCCGCSGTCTGGCGACCCGGCGAAGGCACCCAGTGGGTCAAGTGGGGCATGWCCGACGACGACTTCATCGCCGCCGACAACGAGTACTTCCCGCAGGGCCTKCGCRTCACGTCCCTCGASRTCKMSRACGGGCGCATCGCCGCCGTCTGGCGACCCGGSGARGGCACCCAGTGGGTCAAGTGGGGCATGACCGACGACGACTTCATCGCCGCCGACAACGAGTACTTCCCGCAGGGCCTGCGC
>NZ_JBFUCL010000576.1:0-1017 GCF_056405255.1 Agromyces sp. P1_H4
GGCGCCGACCGCGCGGGCTGGCTCAGCGGCATCCGATTCTCAGGCTTCTCCGTCATCATGATGGGAGTGCTCGTGCTCGCCGTGGTCGTGCTGGCGCCGACCATCGCGGCGTTCGCGCAGCAGCGGCAGCAGATTGCCGAGTTGCGGGCCTCGGTCTCCCAGCAGGAGGACGAGGTGCAGCGGCTGCGGGATGAGCGCGAACGCTGGAACGACGAGACGTTCATCATGACCCAGGCACGCGAGCGGTTGTACTACGTGATGCCCGGCGAGGTGAGCTACCTCGTCATCGACGACCGGACCGAGGCGGCCAAGGCGGATGCCGCCGCCGAGGTCTCGGCAGATGTGACCGAATCGAAGGGCGACTGGATGCGCACGCTGCTCGACTCCGTGATGACGGCGGGGCTCGCCCCGACGTCGACGGATGCCCCGGCGCCCGCCGAGGGAGGCGCGCGATGACCCGCCCGCCCTTCGAGCCCGTGAGCGAGCGCGACATCCGGATCGTGTCGGCGCAGCTCGGGCGGCCCGCGCGCGACGTCGTCGGCATCCCGGCGCGCTGCGCGTGCGGGGCTCCGACCGTGGTTGCGACCGCGCCGCGCCTGTCCGACGGCACGCCCTTCCCGACCCTGTACTACCTGACGCATCCCGCGGCGACCGCGGCGATGTCGTTCCTCGAGGCCGGGCAGCTCATGGTCGAGTGCTCCGAGCTGCTGGCCTCCGATGACGACGTGCGCGCGGCATATGAGCGCGCCCACCGCGACTACCTCGCCGACCGCGAGTCCGTCGGGGTGGTCGCGGAGATCGCGGGCATCTCCGCGGGCGGCATGCCGACGCGGGTGAAGTGCCTGCACGCGCTCGCCGCGCACTCCCTGTCGGCGGGGCCGGGCGCGAACCCGATGGGCGATCTCGCGCTCGAGCGATCGCCGTGGTCGCCGAGCGTCTGCCAGTGCCCCGACTACGGCGTGGACGTGCCCGATCCGGCCGACCCCGCCGACGWCGAGACCGGCGGTCGCCCGTGAC
>NZ_JBFUCL010000577.1:0-1012 GCF_056405255.1 Agromyces sp. P1_H4
AGTCTGCGGCGCGGGTCTCGGCGGTCTCGGGGAGGAAGTCGAGCGACTCCCCGCGGGCGATCCGGTCCCGGCGCTCGGCGCGTGCGTCGAGGAGCTGGCGGCGTCGGGAGTCGAAGCGCAGGTGCAGCTCCTCGACGAATGCGAGCGCCTCGGCGGTGAGGATCTCCTCGCCACCCGGGACCTCGCTGTCACGGGCGATCTCGATGCTCATGCGGCGGCCGCTCCCTTCCGGGTCGATACTCCTCGCGCTGCCCTCATCTTGGCGCAGATGCGTGCCCGGCGTCACCGGATCGAGCGCAAGTCCCCGGCGTAGACTCCGACAAAGGAGTGTGCATGGATCACATCGACGTGACCGTCAACGGACGGCGACACCCGTTGCAGGGCATCGCCGCGCAGACGACCACCTTGGACTGGCTTCGCAGCCTCGGCCTCACCGGCTGCAAGGAGGGGTGCGCCGAGGGCGAGTGCGGCGCCTGCGCCGTGCTGCTGGCCACCGACCACGACCGCGGCGGCACGGAGTGGACCGCGGTGAACGCCTGCCTGGTGCCGGTCGCGGCCCTCGCAGGTCAAGAGCTCGTCACGGCCGAGGGGCTCGGCTCCCCCGAGCGCCCGCACCCCGTGCAGGCCGGCCTGGCCGCGGCGGGCGGGTCGCAGTGTGGGTACTGCACCCCTGGCTTCGCGTGCAGCATGGCGGCCGAGTTCTACCGCCGTGGCCGCCACGAGGGCGAGGGCGAGGCACCGGATGCCGCGGCCACCGTCGAGGGCCGCACCGATGCCCATCACGGCCCGAACGGCTTCGACCTGCACGCGCTGAGCGGCAATCTCTGTCGCTGCACGGGCTACCGGCCGATCCGGGATGCCGCCTACGCGCTCGCCTCTCCCGATTCCGACGACCCGCTCGCCGAGCGCCGCTCGCGCCCCGCGCCCGAGGCCGTGGCGACGCGCCTCGACGGCGACGACGGACGGTTCGTGCGGCCCGCCTCCCTCGACGAGGCGCTCGCCCTGCTCGGCG
>NZ_JBFUCL010000578.1:0-1004 GCF_056405255.1 Agromyces sp. P1_H4
GCGCGCCGCCGTGCTGCACCGCGCGGGCATCGCGCTCGCCGCGAACCGCGACCGCCTCATCGAGGTGATGGCCGCCGAGACCGGCAAGACGATCGCCGAGGCCGACCCCGAGATCAGCGAGGCGATCGACTTCGCGCACTACTACGCCGAGCGCGCCCGCGAGCTCGACCACGTGCAGGGCGCCGTCTTCGTGCCGCCGAAGCTCACCGTGGTCACCCCGCCGTGGAATTTCCCCGTCGCGATCCCCGCGGGCGGCGTGCTCGCCGCGCTCGCCGCGGGCTCGGGCGTCGTCATCAAGCCCGCGAAGCTCGCCCAGCGCTCCGGTGCCGTCATGGTCGAGGCGCTGTGGGAGGCGGGCGTGCCCCGCGACCTGCTCGCCCTCGTGGACATCGGCGAACGCGAGCTCGGACGCCAGCTCGTCGCCCACCCCGCCGTCGACCGCGTGATCCTGACGGGCGCGTACGAGACCGCGCAGCTGTTCCGCTCGTTCCGCCCCGACCTGCCGCTCCTCGCCGAGACCAGCGGCAAGAACGCGATCATCGTGACGCCCTCGGCCGACCTCGACCTCGCGGCATCCGACGTCGTGAAGAGCGCGTTCGGCCACGCCGGCCAGAAGTGCTCGGCCGCGTCGCTCGTGATCCTGGTCGGGTCGGTGGCCAAGTCGGAGCGGTTCCGCCGCCAGCTCGTCGACGCCGCGACCTCGCTGCGCGTCGGCTACCCCGAGCACCCGCAGAGCCAGATGGGACCGATCATCGAGCCTGCGAACGGCAAGCTGCTGCACGCACTCACCCAGCTCGGCATCGGTGAGGAATGGCTCGTCGAGCCCAAGCAGCTCGACGCCACGGGCCGCCTGTGGTCGCCGGGCATCCGCGCCGGCGTCGCCCCAGGCTCGTACTTCCACCTGACCGAGTTCTTCGGCCCGGTGCTCGGCGTCATGCACGCGAAGGACCTCGACGAGGCCATCCGTCTGCAGAACGCCGTCGACTACGGCCTCACCGCGGGCC
>NZ_JBFUCL010000579.1:0-995 GCF_056405255.1 Agromyces sp. P1_H4
CGCTCGCCGTGCACACGGCGCACGGCACCACGCGATCGGTGCTCTCACTCGTCACGGCACCCGTCGACGTGCTCGCAGGGCACCTGCGGACGATCGCCGCCGTCGCGGCATCCGACCCGCGCGTGCTCGGCGCGCACCTCGAGGGCCCGTTCCTCGACCACGAGTTCCGCGGCGCGCACGACCCCGCGCTGCTGCGCACGGCCGACCCGGCCGCGGTCGACCTGCTGCTCGAGGCATCCGCGGGCTCGCTGCGGCAGGTGACGATCGCCCCCGAGCACACCGGCGCGGCCGAGGCGATCGCCCGCTTCGTCGACGCGGGCGTCGCCGTGGCGATCGGCCACACCGGCGCGGACTTCGCGACGTCGCTCGCCGCGTTCGAGGCGGGCGCGACGATCCTCACGCACGCGTTCAACGGCATGCGCGGCATCCACCATCGCGCACCCGGTCCCGTCGTCGCGGCGATGCACGCCGACCACGTGACGCTCGAGATCATCAACGACGGCGTGCACGTGCATCCCGACGTCGTGCGACTCGCGTTCTCGGGCGCACCCGGACGGGTCGCGCTCGTCACCGACGCCATGGCTGCCGCCGGGTCAGACGACGGCGTCTACCAGCTCGGGTCGCTCGAGGTCATCGTCGAGGGCGGCATCGCCCGGCTCTCGCAGGGCGGCTCGATCGCCGGGTCGACGCTCACGCAGGATGTCGCGCTGCGGCGCGCGGTGATCGACAGCGGCATCGCGTTCGACGAGGCCGTCGGCGCACTCACCGTGACCCCCGCGGCCGCCATCGGCCGTGCGCACGACCTCGGCCGACTGGACGTCGGCTATGCCGCGGACGCGGTGCTGCTCACCGACGAGCTCGCCGTCGATGCGGTGTGGGGCGCGGGCGCGCGACTCGCCTGAACCGGTGCGGGGCGGCATCCTGGGGCACCGTCGTGGCGTGCCATCGTGAGCGCCGAAACCGGTGCGGGGTCCGGATGCGTGCTCCCCTTCGCC
>NZ_JBFUCL010000580.1:0-991 GCF_056405255.1 Agromyces sp. P1_H4
TGCTCGCAGGGCGCCGCCAGAAGGAGGCGGCCGCCCTCCTCGCCGTGACTCCGGCCGCGGTCAGCGCCCGACTGAAGGCCGCGATGTGGCGCGCCGAGGAGGACGCGCGCCCGGGCCTGGAGCGACTGCTCGCCGAGCTCGACGCGGAATCCGAACGCGCCGCGACGACGTGACCCCGCGGTGGGGGCGGCCCTCGTTACACTGCTCGAAGCCACGGCCGTCCGGTCGCTGCGCGGAAGGAGCACCGTGAACCTCGTCGTCATCGCCGATGCCATCGCATGGTCGGCGCTGCTGCTCTCGCTGACCGCCGCGGCCGCGCTCTCGGTGCTCGCGTTCCTGAAGCCGAGGTCGGTCTGGTTCTGGTTCGCGACGGTGACGCTCGGCATCGCGCTCATGGCCGCCGCGTCCATCTCCGCGCCGGCCGAGTTCGGCTTCGCACCGCTCATCACCGTGCTGGGCTTCACCGTGGCGATCTTCGGCGGGAGCCCGGCGGCCGCGACCGCGTTGAACCTCGCGATGGGCGCCAGCGCACCTCCCGGCCTCCACGGCGGCATCATCGTGGCCGAACGACCCACCGCCGAGGAGCAGCGCCAGGGCGTCGTCGCCGGTGGGCGCCGGGAGGTCCTCCGCGGCGGCCTCACCATCGGCGTGCTCGAGCGCGTCGCGACTGCAGGCTCGATCATCGCGGGCTTCCCCGAGGGACTGGCGATCGTGGTCGCCGTGAAGGG
This sequence comes from Agromyces sp. P1_H4, assembly GCF_056405255.1. NCBI lineage: Bacteria > Bacillati > Actinomycetota > Actinomycetes > Micrococcales > Microbacteriaceae > Agromyces > Agromyces sp. P1_H4. The sequence goes on from NZ_JBFUCL010000580.1 coordinate 729, forward strand.
CGTCGGCCGCTTCACCGAGCTCGAGGCGCCCGAGGCGCGCGAACGGTTCATCATCGGCACCTTCGCGAGCCTGATCTGGGCCTGCGCGGCGGCGCTCGTCGTGCACCTCGCCGTGCACTGAGATCGCCCGCGTCAGTCGTGCGACTTCGCGTGACGCCGGTACGGCGACACTCCCGGGTCACCCGGGATCCAGAACCGCCACGGGAACGCCGCTCCCCCGCCCGCACCGCTCACGCCCGTGCGCGGGCCCGACGCGAACGTCT
>NZ_JBFUCL010000581.1:0-989 GCF_056405255.1 Agromyces sp. P1_H4
CCGGACCCCCGCCCGGTCGGCGCCGCAGGACCCCCCGATCGCGGCGCCTCCGCCGGCATCGCCGGCTCCGCCCCGGCTCGGGTGCTCGAGGCGGCGGTACGGTCGGCCCCCTGGAGGGCCTTCACCGAAGAGACGGCCCGCCCATGGATCTATGACGCGGGTTCGCGAAAAATCTGCTGGAATGATCGAACCCCGCCACGCGCGTCATGATCGGCCCGATTCCGCGTCTCTTCCATGACACCCCTGCACCTGAACCTGGAGGCGATGTGCCACCCCTGCGCACCGACCTGGCCGACAGCGCGCTCATCGAGCGCACCCGTGGCGGCGACCGGAGCGCGTACGGCGAGCTCTGGCAGCGGCACTCGGCCTCGGCGCGCACCGTCGCCCGCTCGTACAGCTCCCTCGATCCCGACGACCTCGTCGCCGAGTCGTTCACGCGCATCTACGACGCCATCCTCGCCGGCGGCGGCCCGACGGGCGCCTTCCGTCCCTACCTGTTCACGACCATCCGCAACACGGCGTCGAGCTGGGGTCGCGCGCGCCACGAGACGAACCTCGAGACCCTCGAGTCGTTCGAGGACCCCGCGACGAGCGAGTCCGCGAGCCTCGACGCGCTCGACCGCTCGACCACCGCGCAGGCGTTCCGCTCGCTGCCCACCCGTTGGCAGGAGGTGCTCTGGTACACCGAGGTCGAGGGCATGTCGCCCCAGCAGGTGGCGCCCCTGGTCGGCATGAGCGCGAACGCCACGGCCGCCCTCGCGTACCGGGCCCGCGAGGGCCTGCGCCAGGCGTGGATCCAGGCGCACCTGCGGAACGCCGCGAACGAGCCCGAGTGCCGCTGGACCATCGACCGGCTCGGCAGCTACACGCGGGGGCGGCTGAGGGGCCGCGAGACCGCCCGCGTCGAGGCGCACCTCGACGACTGCGCGCGCTGCACCATCGTCGCCGCCGAGGCCCGCGAGGTGGGCTCACGGCTCGCGCTCGTGCTG
>NZ_JBFUCL010000582.1:0-972 GCF_056405255.1 Agromyces sp. P1_H4
CGACGGCCACGCCGAGGCTGCGCGCGAGCTCGGATTCGCTCGGCAGGCGCTCGCCGTCGCGGAGCACGCCGGCGACGATCGCGTCGGTGAGGCGCTGCTCGACGAGCTCCGCGCGGCCCGCGCCGTCGAGCGGTGAGAAGACGACCGCGCGCGTGGCGTCGGCGCGGCCCGTGGCCTGCGGCATCCGACCTCCCGGCATGCGTCACGACGTCGTTCCGGCCCGTCGTCGGAACTGTGACACGACCGTAACACGCGGGTCTGGCGGAAAGCATCTGGATCCATATGATTTGAATCACGCACATCGAAGGAGACGTCATGACCGACCAGCAGCCGGCCATTCGGCTGACCGGGCTCACGAAGGAGTTCGGCGCCGTCACCGCCGTCGACCACGTCGACCTCGAGATCGGCGCCGGCGAGTTCTTCTCCATGCTGGGCCCGTCGGGGTCGGGCAAGACCACGGTGCTGCGTCTCATCGCCGGCTTCGAGCAGCCGACCGCCGGCACCATCGAGCTCTTCGGCCAGGACGTCACCAAGCGCGCCCCGTTCGACCGCGACGTCAACACGGTGTTCCAGGACTACGCGCTGTTCCCGCACATGAGCGTGCTCGACAACGTGGCCTACGGGCTGCGCGTGCGCGGACTCGGCCGCAGGGAGCGCAACGACCGCGCCATGCGGGCACTGGCCTCGGTGCGGCTCGAGCAGATGGCGGCTCGCAAGCCCTCGCAGCTCTCGGGCGGCCAGCGGCAGCGCATCGCCCTCGCCCGGGCCACGGTCGTGCAGCCGAAGGTGCTCCTGCTCGACGAGCCGCTCGGCGCCCTCGACCTGAAGCTCCGCGAGCAGATGCAAGTCGAGCTCAAGGAGATCCAGCGCGACCTCGGCATCACGTTCATCTTCGTGACGCACGACCAGGAGGAGGCGCTCACCCTCTCCGACCGCATCGCGGTCTTCAACGACGGTCGCATCGAGCAGCTC
>NZ_JBFUCL010000583.1:0-957 GCF_056405255.1 Agromyces sp. P1_H4
GGCGTGGCGGTCGCGGTCGCGGTCGGCCTCGACGACGCGACCGCCGCGGCCGTGGCCTCCGCGGTCGAGCAGAAGCTCGTGCTCGAACCCATCGAAGACCTCCGGGTCGACTTCGAGGACGGCTACGGCGACCGCGGCGACGACGTCGAGGACGCCGACGCCGTCCGCGCAGCGAAGCGCATCATCGCCGCCGAGGGCGCCGGGTTCGCCCCGCCGTTCGTCGGCATCCGGATCAAGTCGTTCGAGGCCGCGACGCGTGCCCGCGGCATCCGCACGCTCGACCTGTTCGTGACCGCCCTCCTGGAGCACGGCGGCCTGCCCGCCGGCCTCGCGCTCACGCTGCCGAAGGTCTCGACCGTCGCGCAGGTCGAGGCGATGGCGGATGCCGCGGCCGCCCTCGAACGCGCGCACGGGCTCTCCGACGGCAGGCTCCGGTTCGAGGTGCAGGTCGAGACCCCGCAGGTCGTGCTGGGCGCCGACGGACGGTCGCCGCTCGCCCAGCTCGCGACCGCCGTGCCCGGGCGCATCAGCGGTCTGCACTACGGCACCTACGACTACAGCGCTGCGCTCGGCATCGCGGCGAGGTACCAGTCGATGGAGCATCCCGCCGCCGACCTCGCGAAGGGCCTCATGCAGGTCGCCGTCGCCGGCACGGGCATCCGCCTCTCGGACGGCTCGACGAACGTGCTGCCCGTCGGCGCCCGCACGCAGGAGGCGTGGCGGCTGCACGCGCGGCTCGTGCGCCGCTCGCTCGAGCGCGGGTTCCCGCAGGGGTGGGACCTGCACCCGCACCAGCTGCCGACGCGGTTCATCGCCACCTACGCGTTCTACCGCGAGGGGTACGCCGAGGCATCCGCTCGCCTGAGCGACGCCGTGCGACGCGGCGGTGGCGCCGGTGCCGGCGCGAGCGCTGCGGCAGCCGTGCTCGACGAGCCGGCGACGGTGCGCGCGCTCGCC
>NZ_JBFUCL010000584.1:0-946 GCF_056405255.1 Agromyces sp. P1_H4
GCACCGCCCTGCGCGACGCGCCGGCCGCTGCGGCCCTGCTCGCCGCGGCGTCCCTCGTGCTGGGTCGTGAATCGCTCACGTCGGCCCTGGCGGTCGAGCTGCTCACCGGTCCCCTCGGCCGGCTCGACGGGGTCGGGCTCCGGCGACTGCGGCTGGCCCTTCGACACGAGGAGCTCGCAGCGGGGGGCAACCGCTCGGGCGACGAACTGCTGGTCGAGGCGCTCGGCGCCCCCGGCGGCTTCGAGACCGTCGACGCAGCGCCCGCCCGGCGCGCCGCGCGCCTCGCGAAGCTCCTCGATGCCGCGGCAGGCGTGGCCGCGTCGGGCGGCACGATCGAAGAGGTGCTCTGGTCGCTTTGGGAGGGCAGCGGGCTCGCCACCGAATGGGGCGCGCAGGCGCGCGGCACCGGCGTGCTCGCCGAAGAGGCCAACCGCGCCCTCGATGCCGCCGTGGCGCTCTTCGCCGCCGCGACCCGCTACGTCGAGCGCGAACCCGGCGCTCCCGCCGTGCGGTTCGTCGACGAGGTACTCGCGAGCGAGCTGCCCGAAGACTCGCTGGCGCCCCGGCGAACCGCCGAGACGGTGCTGGTCACCACGCCGCCGGCGCTCATCGGCCGGGAGTTCGACGTCGTGGTGGTCGCCGGCCTCCAGGACGGCGTCTGGCCCAACCTCCGGCCGCGGGGCACGCTGCTCCACGCCGGACTCCTGCCGCGAGTGGTGCAGGCCGCACGCGCCGGGGCGCCGCTGCCGGCCCCCGAGTCGGTGTCCGAGGCGCGGGTCTCGGTGCGGGGCGACGAGCTGCGGCTGTTCGCGCTCGCCGCGTCGCGCGCCCGGCGACAGCTCGTGCTCAGCTGCACCTCCAACGACGACGAGCAACCCTCGATGCTGATGGCCTACGCCCCCGAGCGGGTGCGACCCCGACGACGACCGCTGCACCTCCGCGGCCT
>NZ_JBFUCL010000585.1:0-940 GCF_056405255.1 Agromyces sp. P1_H4
AGACCGGCGCGCACTACGTGGCGATGCACTGGCGCGGGCACTCCGACCGCATGGACTCGCTCGCGGAGTACCGCGACGTGGCGGCCGAGGTGCGCGACGAGCTCGCGGCCCGCGTCGACGCGCTCGTCGCCGCGGGCGTGACCTCCGACCGGATCATCCTCGACCCGGGGCTCGGCTTCGCGAAGCGCGGGGCGCAGAACTGGGAGCTGCTCGGGCGGCTCGACGTGCTCGGCGAGTTGGGGCTGCCCATCCTCGTGGGGGCGTCGCGCAAGCGGTTCGTGGGGTCACTGCTTCCCGAGGGGTCGCCGATGGAGGACCGCGACCTGCCGACCGCCGTCATCAGCGCCCTCTCCGCACAGGCCGGAGCCTGGGGGGTGCGCGTGCACGACGTGCGCGGCACCAGGCGGGCGCTCGACGTCCTCGGGGCGTGGCAGAGTGGACGACGTGGCTAGGACGCGCGACCGTATCACCCTCACCGGCCTGCGCGTGCGCGCGCACCACGGCGTCTTCGACTTCGAGCGCGAGCAGGGGCAGGAGTTCGTGATCGACGTGTCCGTCGCGGTCGACCTCGCCGCCGCGGCATCCGGCGACGACCTCGGCAGCACCGTGCACTACGGCGAGCTCGCCGAGGCGGTGGTCGCGGCCGTCGAGCGCGACCCCGTCGACCTCATCGAGACGGTCGCCGAGCGGGTGGCGGCCGTCGCGCTGGGCTACCCGGCGGTCGACGAGGTGGAGGTCACCGTGCACAAGCCCGAGGCGCCCATCCCTGTGCCGTTCGCGGATGTCGCGGTCACCGTCGTGAGGGGGCGCGCATGAGCCGCGCCGTCATCGCCTTCGGCGCCAACCTCGGCGAACGCGAGGCCACGATCGCGTCCGCGACGCGCGCCCGCGCCGAGTCGCCGGGCGTCGAGCTCGTCGCGGTGTAGGCCGTCTACGAGAC
>NZ_JBFUCL010000586.1:0-937 GCF_056405255.1 Agromyces sp. P1_H4
GACAGTCTTCGCCGGAATCCACTGAGCGCCTCGGCCGTGGTCGGCGACTGCAGCAGGCACACGACGGTGACCACCGCGGCCTTGAACACCATCGTCGCGATCGGCGGGATGCCGACCGTGTAGACGGTGGTCACGAGGGTCTGGATGACGAGTGCGCCGACCAGCGTGCCGGCCAGGGTGTAGCGGCCGCCGGCCAGGGACGTGCCGCCGATGACCACCGCGAGGATCGCGTCGAGCTCGATGAACAGGCCCGTGTTGTTCGCGTCGGCGGCCGCGGTGTTCGCCGTGAGGATGAGCCCGGCGATCGCCGCGCAGAACGCGCTGAACGTGTAGACGACGAACAGCAGCCCGCGCGCCCGCACGCCGGCCTGGCGGCTCGCCTCTGGGTTGATGCCGACCGACTCGATGAACATGCCGAGCGCGGTGCGGCGCGTGATGAGGGCCGCCGCGGCGAAGACGACCGCCGCGATGATGACGGCGATCGGCACGCCGAACCAGAAGCCCGACCCGAGCGCCTTGAACGGCGGGCTGTTCACCGTGAGGATCTGCCCCTCGGTGATGAGCATCGCCACGCCGCGGCCGGCGGTCATGAGGATGAGCGTCGCGATGATCGGCTGGATGCCGAGCACCGCCACGAGGAAGCCGTTCCACGCGCCGAGCACGAGCGAGATGAGCAGCGCGACGGTGATCGCGACGGCGACCGTGGCGGGGTCACCCGGGTCGGGCGAGCCGAGCATGATCGAACAGGCCACGGCGCCGGCGATCGCGGCGACGGCGCCGACCGACAGGTCGATGCCGCGTGTGGCGATGACGAGCGTCATGCCCACGGCGATGATGAGCGTGGGTGCGCCGTTCCGCAGGATGTCGACGAGGCTGCCGAACAGGTGCCCGTCGCGCAGGGTGACCGTGAAGAAGCCGGGGAATGCGATCAGGTTGA
>NZ_JBFUCL010000587.1:0-936 GCF_056405255.1 Agromyces sp. P1_H4
ACGTAGTACGGCTCGAAGCCGTGCTCGACGTCGACGGAGAACTTGCCGAGCGAGCCCTTCTTCAACTCCGCGGGCAGGTTCTTCGGCTCGATGAGGTCACGGATGTGGCCGACCGACGACAGCACCTGGTAGCCGTCGCCCAGGTACTGGGCGATCGACTTCATCTTCGTCGGCGACTCCACGATGACCAACTTCTTCGCGCCTGACACCAGACTCCTCTGTTCCATGAATGGGGCAACGCACGTTCGAGCCGCGCCCCCGAGCGGTGTGCCTGCCGGTGGATCGGACCGACAGCCACACCATACACACACTCACCGTGAGTGCACCCACCGGGCGGCGCGAACTGGGGGTGGGGCGACGCGCCTGCAACCCCTTGCAGTTCGCGGGCCGCGGAGGAGAATGACGCCATGGACACCACTTCCGCGACCTCGTACACCGCGAAACTCATCGACGGTCCGCTCGAGGGCAAGACGGTCGCCACCGCCTTCCTCGAGACGGGCGATCCCCGTCCTCGTCTCGAGCTCAACACCGACAAGGGCAAGCACTACATCTATACCCGTGCCGCCGGCCTCGAGTTCGGCGCAGAGGACGACGACCGACCCACCGCCGTGGAGTACCGCTTCGTGGAGACCGTCTTCGACTGAGCTCAACCGGTCGAGCCGGGCGGCCCGGTCGCACCCGGCGGCCCGGCCCGCGCCGCGCGGCGGATATCGATGCCGATTCCGTGCACCCGCACGGCGACGAACGCCACGGCCCCATCGAGATCGCAGACTTCCACGTTCGCCCCGTTGCGGGCCGCCGTCCGCTCGGCCAGGTCGCACGGCGTTCCGGGGACCGCGCCCGAGATCGCGTCGGCCGCAGCGAGGGCGGCCGCGTCGGCCGCGTTGGCGGCACGTTGCGCCAGCGCGAAGGCCGACAGCATGGGCACCGTGAGCA
>NZ_JBFUCL010000588.1:0-920 GCF_056405255.1 Agromyces sp. P1_H4
TGACGAGGCCGCCGACCTCGGCCGCCGCGTCGAGCGCCGCCATGAGGTCCGCCGTCAGGTCGTCGACGTGCTCGAGTCCGATCGAGAGGCGCACGACCGCGGCATCGGGCTTCGCGTCGCCAGCCACGGGGCGGTGCGTGAGCGACGCCGGGTGCTGCACGAGTGAATCGACGCCGCCGAGTGAGACGGCGTGGGTGACGAGCTCGCACGACTCCGTGAAGCGGGCCGCGGCGTCGTAGCCGCCGGCCAGCTCGAGGGCGATGATCGATCCCGGCCCCTCGAGTTGCGTGCCGACGAGGCCCGCCGGATCCTGCCCGGGCAGCCCCGGGTAGCGCACCCGAGCGACCGCCGGATGCTCGCCCAGGCGCTCGGCGAGCAGCTGCGCCGTGGCCTGCTGCGCCCGCACGCGCACGGGCAGCGTGCGAAGGCCGCGATGCAGCAGGTACGCCGCCATCGGGTGGAGGAGCCCGCCGGTGAGCGCGCGAACCCGCCTGAGCCGTTCGACCCAGTCGCGGTCGGCTGCGACCACCCCGCCCATGACATCGCCGTGCCCGCCGAGGTACTTCGTGGCGCTGTGCAGCACGAGCGCGGCGCCGAACCGTGCCGGGCGCTGCAGCACGGGTGTGGCGAAGGTGTTGTCGACGAGCACGGGCACGTCGCCGGCGGCATCCACGACGCGACGCAGGTCGACGAGTTCGAGCGTGGGGTTCGCCGGGGTCTCGACGACGACGAGGCCCGTGTCGGCTTCGACCGCGTCGGCGATGCCGGCGGCATCCGTCCAGGTCACCCTGGTGCCGAGCAGTCCGCTCTCGAGCACGTGGTCGGTGCCGCCGTAGAGCGGCCGAACTGCGACCACGTGCGGCGTGCCCGCGGATGCCGCGGCGATGAGCGTTGCCGCGAGCGCGGCCATGCCGCTGCCG
>NZ_JBFUCL010000589.1:0-910 GCF_056405255.1 Agromyces sp. P1_H4
GCAGCGGCCGGCGCGTCGCGCAGGGCGGTGCGCGCGGCGTCGCCCGCGGTCGGAACGTCGGCGAGCGCGAGGCCGCGCTCGAACGCGGGCACGTCGGCACCCGACCGCAGCACGACCGCCATCGACGACCAGGGCACGCCGCCCAGCAGGTGGCGTTCGCGCAGGAGGCCGGCCACCGCCTGGCATTCCGCGGCGTGCGATGCGGCCTCGATGCCGAGGACCGGCGCGAGCGGGTCGGGGTCGAGCGGCAGCTCGTCGACGTCGCCGAGCGCCGCGAGTCGCGCCTGCCGGTGCCTGCCGCCGAGCGCGGTGCCGATGTGCGCCGTCACGGCGTGGACCACCTCGCGGATCTCGACGCGCCCCCGGTGGATCTCGTCGAGGTCGATCCGCCGCACGGACGCGCCTCCGAGCACCGACCCGAGGGACCCGAGCAGCTCGGGCCGACCACCCCGGAACCCGTTGCTGGCCACGTCGGGATCGCCGACCGCCACCACCGCGACGCCGCGCGCCGCGAACGCCCCGAGGAGCGCGGCCGTCGCCTCGGTGGCCTCCTGCGCGTCGTCGACGATGAGCAGCCGCAGGCCGGCCAGCGTGCCGAGGGCGGCGGATGCCGCGGGGTCGACCGTGCTGCGCCGCACCACCGCCGCGGCGAACGCGCCGAGCTCGGCCGAGTCGAACTGTGTGGGTCGGAGCTGCTCCTTCACCTCGGCGTACTCGGTGAGGAACTCGCCCGCGGCGAGCCACTCGGGACGCATGGCGAGCCGCCCGAGCCGCGACAGCGCCTCGCCGTCGACGCCGTGCTCGACGGCGCGCATCATGAGGTCGCGCAGCTCGGACCGGAACCCGCGCAGCCCGCGCACCTCGGGGCTGAGCGGGTCGGCCCACTCGGGACCGCAGCCGTCGTCGACGC
>NZ_JBFUCL010000590.1:0-910 GCF_056405255.1 Agromyces sp. P1_H4
CCTGGCGACCGTCGGTCGTCCGAGAACAGCGACGCGACCCGAATGGACGATGCTCGGGTCGCAGACGCTCGCTGAAGCGTGGAGACGCGTCAGCCGGTTCAGGCGCCGATCTTCTGCTGGCCGCGACGGGCGCGCAGGAAGGCGAGTCGCTCCTCGAGGAGCTCCTCGAGCTCGGCACGGGTACGACGCTCGAGGAGCATGTCCCAGTGGGTACGCGCGACCTTCTCGCCGGAGCGGTCGATCTCGACCGGCTTGGAGTCGACGAGCAGGGTCGCCCCAGCGCCGCAGTACTTGCACTCCCACGTCTCGGGAAGCTCTGCCTCGGTGGAGAACGTCATAACCGTCTCGCGGCCGCACGTCTCGCAACGGTAGGTGTAATCGGCGCGGTCGGCGAAGATCACGCCGTCCTCGCTCTGCAGGCTCTGCGCGCCGATTCGCATGCCCCGAAGGCTCCGGTCCGCCATGGCGTAACTCCTCTCGATCGTCTACAGGTATAAACGATCAAGCTGGGCATTCCCCTTCCAGCGGCTGGGTGATTGCCGGGGAATTCTCAGATTCGTGCGGCGACGAGCGGAACGGCGAGGTCGGCGCGATCGGTGACGAGTCCGTCCACGCCGAGGTCGAGGAGACGCGTCATCCGTTCCGGTTCGTTGACCGTCCAGACGTGCACCTCGACGCCGGCCGCATGCGCACGATCGACGAAGCGGGGCGTGACGATCCGCACTCCACCGAGCCCTTCGGGCACCTGCAGGGCGATCGCTCCGCGCAGGGCACGGCGGAAGGCGACCGCCGTCGAGTACGAGGCCCGGAGCGCGCGGACGACCCCCTCCCGTCCGGCCGAGGTGACCGCCTCGGGCACCAGCGCACCGAGTCTACGTCGGCGCGCATCGGAGAAGCTCGTGAGCAGGAC
>NZ_JBFUCL010000591.1:0-872 GCF_056405255.1 Agromyces sp. P1_H4
GGTCGTGGGGGTCGAACCCGTCGGCGTGACGGCGCAGCAGCGACACCTCGGCGTCGCGCTCGGGCACGTCGAGCACCAGCTTCATGAGGAACCGGTCGAGCTGGGCCTCGGGCAGCGCGTAGGTGCCCTCGTACTCGATGGGGTTCTGCGTCGCGGCGACCATGAACGGGTCGGGGAGCGGGCGCGTCACCCCGTCGGCCGACACCTGGCGTTCCTCCATCGCCTCGAGGAGCGCCGACTGCGTCTTCGGCGGCGTGCGGTTGATCTCGTCGGCGAGGAGGATGTTCGTGAACACCGGCCCCTCGCGGAAGGCGAAGTCGCCGGTGCGCGGGTCGTAGGCGAGCGATCCCGTGACGTCGCCCGGCATGAGGTCGGGGGTGAACTGCAGCCGGCGCGTGTCGAGGCGCAGCGTGCGGCTGAGGGTGCGCACGAGCAGCGTCTTCGCCACGCCGGGCACGCCCTCGAGCAGCACGTGCCCCCGGGTGAGCAGGGCGATGATGAGGCCGGTGACGGCGCCGTCCTGGCCGACGACGGCCTTGCCGACCTCGGTTCGGACGCCGTTCAGCGCCGCCCGCAACTCCTCGTCGGTGGTCGCGATCGCGTCGGTCATGGTCGCCTTCCTGTCGGGTGGTCGGGGTCGTGGTTCGGGTCGGGGTCTGGGTCGTGGTGGTCGCGCGGGCGGTCCTCGACGTGCTGGTGGTCCCGGTCGTGCGGCCGCACCGAGGCGGCCACCTCCTCCTCGAGTCGCGAGAGCTCGGCGGCGAGGTCGACGAGTTCGCGGTCGCCTGACGGCTGCGCGCCGACGAGCAGGCGGGCGACGGATGCCGCGTCGCGGCCGGTCGCGGCAGCGGCGGCATCCGACACCGCATCGG
>NZ_JBFUCL010000592.1:0-860 GCF_056405255.1 Agromyces sp. P1_H4
CTTCGACGACCGCGTCGAGACCGTGGCGCTCTGCGGCGGCGCCGGCGACTCGCTGCTCGGCGACCCCACCGTCCGTGGTGCCGACGTCTACATCACCGCCGACCTGCGCCACCACCCGGCATCCGAGGCCCGTGAGCAGGCGCTGCTCGCCGGCGGCCCTGCGCTCCTCGACGTCTCGCACTGGGCCAGCGAATGGCTCTGGCTCGACGCGGCGGCCGCCCAGCTGCGCGAGGCGCACCCGCAGCTCGACGTGCGCGTGAGCGAACTCCGCACCGACCCCTGGGACTTCCAGGTCGTGCAATGATGACCACTTCCACTCCGTCCCCCACGAGGAGCACCACGTGAAGGCCAGCCCAGCCGACCAGCAGGAACTGCTGCGACTCCAGTCCCTCGACACCCGGCTCCAGCAGCTCGCCCACCGGCTGGGTTCGCTGCCCCAGGCCGCGCCGCTCGCCGAGCTCGCCAAGCGCGACACCGCCGTCCGCGGCACGCGCGCCGAGGCCGTCGGCGGGCTCGAGGACGCGCGTGCCGAGCTGAAGCGGCTCGAGTCGGACGTGCAGGTCGTCGAGGCGCGCATCGCCCGCGACGGCGACCGGCTGCAGCACACGTCCTCGACGAAGGATGTCGCGGCGCTCGAGTCCGAGCTCGCCTCGCTCGCCAAGCGCCTCTCCGACCTCGAGGACCAGGAGCTCGTCGTCATGGAGAAGGTGGAGACCGCCGAGGCCGTGGTTGCCGGCATCGACGAGGAGCGCGCATCGATCGCGGCCGAGGCGGCGGTGCTCGAGGGACAGCGCGATGAGGCCGCAGCAGGCTTCGCCACCGAACGCGACGCCACCGAGCGCGACCGCGCCGTCGTCGCC
>NZ_JBFUCL010000593.1:0-858 GCF_056405255.1 Agromyces sp. P1_H4
GTCGTCGAATGGGCGCCGCGGGCGGCCAGGGACGCCGCCGCGTCGGGCGCGCACCGCCAGGCCACGGCGCACTACCGCGCCGCCCTCGACCACGCCGACCGCTTCGACCCGGCCGAACGCGCCGACCTCTCGGAGGAGTACGCGATCGAGGCGTACACCGTCGGAGCGGCGGACGACGCGATGACAACGCAATCCCAGGTCATCGCGTTGCGACGCCGGCTCGGCGATCCCCGGCGGCTCGGGGCGAGCCTGCGCTGGCTCTCGCGCTTCCAGTGGTTCGCCGGCCGTCGAGCCGACGCCGAGCAGTCGGCTCGCGAGGCATCCGCGGTGCTGGCCGACGCCGGCGACCCTGGTCTGCTCGCCATGGCGCTCAGCAACGAGTCGCAGCTCGCGCTGCTCATGCACGACTCCGAGCGCGCCATGGAGCTCGCCGATCGGGCGATCGCGATCGCTCGCGAGACCGGTGATCGCGCCGTGCTCTCGCACGCGCTGAACAACCACGGCACCGCGTTGATGTTCCGCGCCGACGAGCGGGGCATCGACGAGCTCGTCGAGGCCGCGGAGGTCGCGCAGGCGGTCGACGACATGGAGGATGCGGCACGCGCCTACGTGAACCTCGTCTGGGGCCTGCTCGACCACTACCGGCTCGACCTCGCCGAGCTGCACCTCGCCCGCGCGATGGAGCTCACCGAGCGGGCGGAGTTCATCGGCTTCGTCACCTACCAGCGCATGGAGCAGGGCCGGCTCGACCTGGCACGGGCCCGCTGGGACGATGCCCTGGCGTCGGTCGAACCGGTTCCGGATGCCCCGCACGCCCGTTGCGTCGCGCTGACCGTCGCCGGCACGGCCCGCCTGCGG
>NZ_JBFUCL010000594.1:0-855 GCF_056405255.1 Agromyces sp. P1_H4
GCGCCAGGTGGGCGCTCGCGGTCGGCGGTCGCACGCCCGCGATGGCGGCCAACTCGCCGGCGGGCAGCGACCGGCCGTCGAGGAGGGCCACGAGCATCGCCGCACGCGCCGGCTCACCCATGAGCCGTGCGGGCGTGGCGAGGTCGGCGTCTCCGTGCATGCCTCAACGATACGACCGGCACACTTCGGCGTGCGACGAACCGTTGCCGACCTACCGTTGCAGGATGGATGACGTCCTCGATCGGCGCGACGTGGCGCGAATCCTCCACGACTCCCGGTTCGCCGTGCCCGAGGCGGATGCCGCGGCGGCCGGTCCGTTCGGCAGGTTCCGCTCGCGTGCCTCCCGCTTCGTGAACGGGGACGTGCACGACCGACGCCGACGCGCGATCGAGCAGACCCTGGCGCGGCTCGATCCGGTGGAGCTCGCCGCCGACGCGGCATCCCGGACCCGCGCGATCGTGCGTGAGGCCGGAGGGGCAGTCGGCATCGAGGTCGTCGCGACCGTCGCCCGCAGCGTACCCGTCGCCTGCCTCGCCGCTCGGCTCGGCTTCGAGCGCCCCGACGACCTGCCTCGGCTCGTCGCCCAGGTCGCGCCGGCCTACGCGAGCGGCGTCGGCAGCGCTGAGGTCGACGCGAGCGTGGTGCTTCTCCTCGCCGCCGCGCCGCGAGCGGCCCATGCCGTGACGGGCGCCGGCGGCGACGTCGACGTCGAGGACGAGACCCGTGAGCTCGGCGTCCAGGTGCTGGTGCAGGCGCATGCCGCCACGGCCGGACTCATCGAGGGGGCGATGCGGGGTGCGCAGGCGGCGCCGACGACCACCTCGACCGCCGACCTGCTCGCGACCGCGCTGCGCG
>NZ_JBFUCL010000595.1:0-835 GCF_056405255.1 Agromyces sp. P1_H4
CGGGCGCCTCGGGCGCGGGGGCGGGGGCCGCGGGCGCGGGGGCGGATGCCGCGGGCGCGGCGGCCTCGGACGTCGTGGTCGACGGGGCGGCGGAGGCCTCGGAGGACGTGGGACTCGCGGCATCCGGCTGCCCGTTCAGGCCACCCTCGACCGCACCGGTGCGCACCTGACGGTAGTGCTCGAGGACCGGCCACCAGGTCTTGTCGACGGAATCGGGGTCGGCGAGGTACTTCTCGTACATCTCGTCGACGAGCCACTCATTGGCTCCGTATTCGCCCGCCGTCGTCTCTTCGGATCCCGACCCGGTCAATTGGCTCGACACAGCCTCTCGCCCACTCTCTCCATTGATGCTGGATTTCTCTGCCGGCGATCGGCCCGTGCGCGCACGCACACCGTGCCCGATCACCCACACAAGCCTAAACCCCTCTGCGAAGGTCGGGCGCCGCCCTTGCGGCGGTAGCGTGGGGCGCATGGAGTTCTACCGGACGGCCCCGAGCCACGACCTGACCTACTCGGATGTGTTCCTCGTCCCCAGCCGATCCGGCGTCACCAGCCGGCTCGACGTCTCGCTCGCTCCCGACGACGGCTCCGGCGCCAGCGTGCCCATCGTGTCCGCCAACATGAACTCCATCACCGGCCCCCGGCTGGCCGTCACGCTTGCCCGCCGGGGCGGCCTCGGCGTGCTGCCGCAGGACCTGCACCTGCAGGCCCTCGCCGAGGCGATCCGCTGGGTGAAGGCGCAGTCGCCCCGGTTCGACACGCCCCACGCGTTCTCGCCCGACGACACCGTCGCCGACGCGCTGGCGGTGCTCCCGCCCGTCGCCGGCCACGGCAT
>NZ_JBFUCL010000596.1:0-830 GCF_056405255.1 Agromyces sp. P1_H4
CCCTCGACTACGCCACCATCGCCGGCCTCTACCAGTCGCTCGGCGCCGGCGTCGACGGCGGCATCGCGCTGACCGTCGCCGAGCTCGCGCTGCTGCCGAACCTCGTCGTGTGGGCGGCGTCGTGGATGCTCGGACCCGGATTCGCGATCGGCACCGGGAGCCTCGTCTCCACGGGCGGAACCCTGCTCGGCCCGGTGCCGGGCGTGCCCGTGCTGGGCGCACTGCCGACCGATGCGGCCGCCCTCGGGGCGATCTGGCTCGTCGTGCCGCTGCTCCTCGGCTTCGTCGGCGCGTGGCTGGTGTCCACGGGCGACGACGACGACCGCGACGTCCCGCCCGACGCGGCGTGGTGGGTGCCGATCGCGGTGGCGGCGAGCGCCGCGGCCACGGCGGCGTTGGTGCTCGGCCTGCTGGCCTGGTGGTCGGGTGGCGCCGCGGGGCCCGGCCGACTCGCCGACGTGGGACCCATGCCGCTGGCCGTGGCCGGTGTCGCGGCCGCGACGGTGGGTATCGGTGCGCTCCTCGGCGGGTATGCCGCCAGGCTCCGGAGCGGCGTGGGCGCCCCTTCGGCCGGCGGCGATCCGTCCGGAACCGAGCACGACACCGTACGGGTTGGCGCGTTCGAGCGCTGACCGGCGCGGGTGGTCGCGGCCCGGTGCTAGCGTGCTGACGACGTGACGGCGTGACGAAGGAGTTCCGGATGTCGGCTTCCAAGGCGCAGGACGTGCCGCCCGCTCCGGGCCAGGGCAAGGGCCTCGCGGCCGGAACGCTGGGCCTGTGGGGATCGACGGTCATCGGCCTCGCCTCCACGGCACCGGTCTACTCCCTCG
>NZ_JBFUCL010000597.1:0-815 GCF_056405255.1 Agromyces sp. P1_H4
GAGCACGGCCGCGAGCGCGTCCTCGCCTAGCGCCGACAGCTCGTAGTCGCCGAGGAGCACGCGCCCGCTCGTCGGCCGATCGAGGCCGCCGAGCAGGTTGAGCAGCGTCGTCTTGCCGGCCCCCGAAGGGCCGGTCACCACGAGCAGCTCCCCGGGGCGCACCTCGAGCGACACGTCCTGCACGGCGTGCACCGCCTCGCCGCGGGTCTCGAAGACGCGGCTCACCGCCTCGGCGCGAAGCGTCGTCATGCGTCCTCCTCCTGGCCGGATGCCGCGTGCCGGCCGCTTCCCATGGGTCGGTCCGAGGCGCCGGGGTCGCCCGATGCCGTGGGTTCCTCGCCGACCCGCCGCGGCGCGGCATCCGCCCCCTCGTGGCCGGGCCAGACGCCGACGTGGTCGGGCTCGAGGGCGAGGCGCACCCGCTCGCGCAGGTCGAGGCGCTGGACGAACTCGTGGGGGAGCTGGAGCCGGCCCACGCGGTCGAGCACCGCGAACTCCTCGGCGACGTGCTGCTCGGCGCCGTGCTCGTCGAGGCGCGTGGAACGCAGCACCTCGGTCGACGTGCGGCCGTCGCGGATCTGCACCGTGCGCCGCACGTGGTCGGACACGGTCGGGTCGTGCGTCACGATGAGGGTGGTCACGCCGAGCTCCTCGTTCACGCCGCGCATCGCGTCGAGCACGGCGGCCGACGTGGCCTCGTCGAGCTCGCCGGTCGGCTCGTCGGCGAGCAGCACGAGCGGGGCGTTCGCGAGGGCCACGGCGATCGCGACCCGCTGCTGCTGGCCGCCCGACAACTCGCCCGGGCGGCGGTCGCG
>NZ_JBFUCL010000598.1:0-803 GCF_056405255.1 Agromyces sp. P1_H4
GATGCGGCCCGCGTCGACCTGGACGTCGACGCCGCGCAGCACGGGCTGCCGGGCGACGCGGGCGACGTCGAGGCCGACGGCGGTGAGCAGCGGATGCCGCGACGAGGCGTCGGGCCGGGGCGCATGCCACGGCACCTCGTCGGGCAGCCACACGCCGGCGGCGCGGAGGTCGGCCGCCCGGGCGGACAGCACGTCGGAGGGAGGGCCGTCGGCGAGCAGCCCTCCGTCGGGGCCGAGGACGACGATGCGATCGACCAGCGGCAGCCAGACGGAGACCCGGTGCTCGATGACGACCAAGGTCGCACCGGTGTCGTCGGCGATCCGCCCGACGGCGTCGCGCACCTCCCGCACGCCCGCCGGATCGAGGTTCGCCGTCGGTTCGTCGAGCAGGATGAGGCCCGGGCGCATCGCGAGCACGCCGGCGAGCGCCAATCGCTGGCGTTGTCCACCCGAGAGGTCGGTCGTCGCATGGTCGAGGGGCAGGTCGAGGCCGACCGCCCGGAGTGCGGCACCGACTCGCGGCCAGATGTCGCCGCGTGGCACGCCCAGGTTCTCGAGTCCGAAGGCCACGTCGTCGCCGAGCCGCGCCATCACCACCTGCGCGTCGGGATCCTGCAGCACGAGCCCGGCGCGCCCCCTGGCGGCGGAGGCCGGGCGCCCGTCGACGAGGAGCTCGCCGACCGACTCGCCCTCGTCGTCACCGCCCAGCACGCCCGCCATCCCGTGCAGCAGGGTCGACTTGCCCGAACCGGACGCGCCGAGGAGCAGCACGCGCTCCCCCGGCCGGATGTCGAGGTCGAGGC
>NZ_JBFUCL010000599.1:0-797 GCF_056405255.1 Agromyces sp. P1_H4
CACCGATCTCGTGTTCGCCGCCCAGGCGAAGGTGCCCGCCGAGCGCGACGACCGGGTGCGCCTGCTCGGCTGGCTCGCGGATGCCGCGCGCCGCCGTCCGAACCGACGCGTGGTCGTGAAGGTGCGCGCCCGCGCCGGTGAGGCCCAGACGCACGCCGAGAGCTGGGATTACGCCGACCTGCTCGCCGACCCGGCCGTGCGCGCGCAGCTCGGTGGCTCGATGCCCCCGAACCTCGTCGTCGAGGACGGCCCGATGGCCGAGCACCTGGGGCGCGCGTCAGCGCTCGTCACCGTGAGCTCCACGGCGGTGCTCGAGGCGATCGCCGAGGGGGTGCCGGCGCTCGTCGTCGACGAGTTCGGCGTGGCTCCGAGGCTCATCAACACGGTGTTCGTCGGCAGCGGCCTGTTCGGCGGCGCCGGCGACGTGGCGGTCGGGGCCGCGAGGCATCCGGATCCCGCGTGGCTCGACGACAACTACTTCCACGGGCCCGCCGCCGACGACTGGCTCGAACGGCTCGAGGAGCTCGTCGAACGCCGACGGGCGCTGCCCCTGCCGCTGGCACCGCGTCGGCACAACCGGGCCGGCGGGGCGGTGCGACGCGCGTACGAGCGGCGGCGGATGCTGGGCCGCCACGACCCGTCGCCGGCCGGTGCGGTCGCGATGATCGTCGCGCTCCCGGTGCGTGCGGTGGTGCGGCGGATGCATCGACTGCGCGCGGCGCTCACGACGCTCAGCGCACGGCCCTGACACCGGCCCGCGGGGTTTCGTGCGGCGCCGCAGGCGGCACGCTCAGTCG
>NZ_JBFUCL010000600.1:0-790 GCF_056405255.1 Agromyces sp. P1_H4
GCGGTCGGTGGTCGGGCCGAGCGGCTCGTCGCCGCATCGCAGCAGCACGGACGCGGGCTGGCCCCACGCGCCGGTGCCCTGTGCGTCGGTGTCGCGCTTCTCGAGCCCGGCGACGGTGTCGGGCAGGCGGACGACCACGGCGGCGCAGTCGGGGTCGCTCGCCGACGGGGCTGCGTCGAACGCGACGGTCTGGCTGCATCCGGCGAACGCGACGGTCGCGGCGAGGGCGAGACCGCCGGCGAGGGCGACGCGCCGCAGCCCGCGGCGCGAGGGGGAGGCGTCTGGGTGGGGCATCCGGATCAGGCTACCGTGAGTGGCATGGAACGAGCTGCGCGCCCGGCTGAGGCCACCGTCGGCGAACTGGGCGAATCGGCCGTGCTGGCGCGGATCCTGCCGCGGCTCTCGCCCGGCGATGCGGCGCTCCTCGGCGCGGGCGACGATGCGGCCGTCGTGGCGGCGGCCGACGGGCGCTTCGTGGTCACGACCGACCTGCTCGTGCACGGACCCGACTTCCGCCTCGCGTGGTCGAGCCCGTTCGAGCTGGGCTGGAAGGCTGCAGCGACCAACCTGACCGATGTCGCCGCGATGGGCGCTCGGCCCACCGCCCTGGTCGTCGCGATCGCGGCACCGCCGACGACGCCCGTGTCGGTGCTCGAGGGCATCGCCGCAGGCATGCGCGAGGGACTCGCCGCGCTCGCGCCGGGCGCCGGCGTGGTGGGCGGCGACCTGTCCGCGTCGACGGTGCTCACGATCGCCGTGACCGCCTTCGGCGACCTCGAAGGACGCGCGC
>NZ_JBFUCL010000601.1:0-782 GCF_056405255.1 Agromyces sp. P1_H4
TGTCGTCGGGCGTGGTCGTGTCCCGCTCGTCGCCCGGGCGGGCCTCGTTGAGGTCGGGCTCCCAGCGGTCGAGCCGCGTGTGCGTCGCCCCGAACTCCTGGGCGAAGGCTGTGATCGCGGCGGGCCCCCCGAGTTCGCGCAGCAGCAGGTTGCCTGCGGTGTTGTCGCTGTAGCGGATGGCGGCGTCGGCGAGCTGCTCGGGGGTCGCCTGCTGCGGCCGCATCGTGCTCAGCACGGCCGAGTCGCGCACGACATCCGCGTCGGTGAACGGGATGGGTGTCGACCAGTACGCGTCGTCGTATCCCCGCGCCCGCACCAGCGCCGCGGCGGCCAGGGGCTTGAAGAGCGAGCACATGGGGAACAGGTCGGCCGCCCGGTACCGGAACGCGCGAACCCGCCCGGCGCCGCGCCCCAGGTCGGCCGGCAGCGCGACGACCCCGATCGTGACGTCGGTCGCGACCTCGAGCGCGCGAAGGTCGTCGGACACGCGGCCGTGGTCGGCACGTATGACGGGCCTGCCGTTCGCCGGCAACGGCGACGCCCAAGCCGGCGCCGATGCCAGCACGGTGGAGACGACGCCCGCGGCTCCCGCTGCGCCGCCGAGGGCGAGCAGCGAACGCCGGGACAGGGGGCTGGATTCACGCGATGGATTCATGGATCGCAGTCTTCCGATGCGGCACTGATGCCGGCAAAGCACCAAACCGCGCTATTCATGCAAGGATCGCATGCATGGCACGCAACTTCGACCTGCTGTCGGCGTGCGAGGCCTTCGTCTCGGTGGC
>NZ_JBFUCL010000602.1:0-782 GCF_056405255.1 Agromyces sp. P1_H4
CCCGACCGACGTGTCGGCCCTCGGTGAAGTAGGCGCGGAACAGCCGCTCGGAGAGCTCGAGCTGCAGCCCCTGATCCTTCGCGAAGTGCAGCAGCTCGTGCGCCTTCAGCGTCTTCGTGTGCTGCAGTGCCTCGAAGTCGTAGTCGAGCCCGGCATTCGCCGCGACGCCCGTCACGTGCTGCAGCATCTGCTGCACCCGGTCGGCCGGCAGGCCCTTGTGCGTCGCGAGGAAGTCGACCTCCGAGCCCTCGAAGTCGACGGGGGTGTCGGGGGCGAGCTCGAACGAGTGGTACTCGATCTCGACGTCGGGTGCGTCCGCCCCGAGGGCCGCGATGCCGCCCTCGAGATGCCGCTTGCCGATGTAGCACCAGGGGCACGCGATGTCGGACCAGATGTCGATCTTGATGGGGGAAGTCACGATGAGGCGAACGGATGCCGCGGCCGCCGTATTCCCGGCCGTCCGCGGCATCCGAGCGCCTTCACGCACGCGTGGGCACGCGGATGCCGCTCAGCGGCCGACGACGATGCGCGTGGCCTCGGCCACGACCTCGTTGTTGCGCACCGCGTCGGGCCGGTCGGTGCGGGTGAGGATGACGAGCGTGAGCGGCTCGACGCCTGGACGCCAGAGCACGCCGGCGTCGTTGACGACGCCGTACTCGCCGCCGCCGGTCTTGTCGGCGAGCTCGTAGGGCGGGGTGAGGCCGGCGCGCATCCGGGCGCCCGAGGTCGTGTTCCGGAGCATCCACTCGCGGAGCCTCGATGAGGCGAGCACGCCGGCGGCG
>NZ_JBFUCL010000603.1:0-761 GCF_056405255.1 Agromyces sp. P1_H4
GCTCGCCGCGCTCGGCGTCATCGACGACCGCACGGATGTCGCGGCCGAGCTCGAGGCGCTGACCTCGGCCGACTGGCACCTGCACGACGGGGTCGTCCGGCCGCCCGCCTGGCTCGACCTCGACGCGTACCGCGACCTGCTCGCGCTGCGCGAGGCGCTGCCCGACGCGGCGATCGAGTTCGACCCCACGCTCGTGCGCGGCATGGGCTACTACACGGGCACGATCTTCGAGATCGCCCACCCCGATCTGGGCTACTCGCTCGGCGGCGGAGGACGCTACGACCACATGATCGGGCGCTTCCTCGGCCAGGAGGTGGCCGCGTGCGGCTTCTCGATCGGCTTCGAGCGCATCGTCGACCTGCTCGCGGTGCGCGACGAGGCGCGTCCCCGCGCGGTCGTGCTCGTGTACGACGCCGAGGTCGAGCCGGCGGCGCTCCTCGCGCTGAAGCACGAGCTCGTGGCATCCGGTGCCCGCGTGCGGTTCGAGCGCCGCGTGAAGAACCTGCGCGCGCTGCTCGACCGGGTGACCGCCGACGGCTTCGACGCGTTCGCCACGGTGACGACCGAGACGACGGATGCCTCGTCGCTCGCGTTCCGCGACCTCGGCGCGTAGCCGCCCCCGTCCCGCCCCGGCGCCACTCCCGCTCCGCCACCCCGCCGGCCGCTCGCCGCCCGCTTCGCACACCCGACACCGCTCGCTCCCATCCCCCATCTCCTCCGCGAGTGGGCGATGTTGGCGCTGTCGCGCGAGCGTGGTCGCC
>NZ_JBFUCL010000604.1:0-749 GCF_056405255.1 Agromyces sp. P1_H4
GCGCTGCGCCATCGTGGGGTCGGAGCGCTGCGCGGCACGGTCGGCCGACGCCGCGACCGTCGACGTCGCCTCACCGGCCGCCGCGACCGGCTCGAGCTCGCGTGCCGCGACGCGGAGGAACGGCAGCGTCGCGAGGCCGAGGCCGACCGGCACGCCGAGCTCGTCCGCGATGGCGCGGAACTCGCGCACCTCGCGGCGACTGTGCAGCACGATGAGGTCGGTGCGCTCGCGGTAGATCACGGCCTTGCGGGCCGCGGGGATCGTCAGCCCGGGGAATCCGGTCAGGATCACCGGCCGGTCCGGCTGGTCCGGCCGGTCGGCACGGCCGACGCGGTCGGCACGCTCGCCGACGACCGGCACCACGACCCGCACCAGCGGACCGCGCAGCGCGAGCAGCACGGCATCGGGACGCTGCTCGTCGACGAGGTCCCCGAGCGGGCCGAGTTCGAGCACCTCCACCTCGGACGGCGCGAAGCGGGTGCCGGCGAGCGCGACCCGCAGCTGCCGTGCGCTCGGTTGCGCGGGCGTCGCGACGACGACGAGCCGCGCCTCCCACTCGTCGGACAGCTGCGACGCGAGCGCCGCGCCCMACTTCACGTACGAGTCGGTGTCGGCGACGACGAGCAGCGTGCCACCGGTCACGCGGGCACCCTGCGGAGCTTGGCGCGCGGGGCCTCCTCGCCTGGGAACACCCGCTTCACGCCGTCGCCCATGGCCTCGCCGATGATGCGGATGTCGCGCACGAGGTG
>NZ_JBFUCL010000605.1:0-742 GCF_056405255.1 Agromyces sp. P1_H4
GCCGAGCACCGCTTCCGCGTCGTCGCACCGTTCCCGGGCAACGGCGAGGTCTCGCTCGTCGTGCGCCAGGGCGCCGACCTCCCCCTCGCGACCCTGCGGCTCTGCGCGGAGGTCGTCGCGGCCGACGCGGGGGCCGAACCGTCGCCGGCCGGCGTCGCGGCGGAGGTCGTCGAACCCGACCCCGAGCTCGTGGCGCTGCCGAGCATCCGCATCGACGAGTCGATCGTCGGCACCGACTCGACCCTGCGCATCCGCGTCGCGATCGGCGGCGAGGCGCGCGAATGCACGACCCACCTGGCCGACAAGGGCGACCTCATCGCCCGCACGTACCGGCGCATCGGCGGCATCCGGTCGGAGCTCGGCGACCTGCTCGATCGCGACGCGCGCGCGAAGCACGGCACGCGGCGACTGCGCGAGCTCGGCATGGGCCTCGCGCGGGCGTTGTTCAGCGCCGAGGTGCTCGAGTTCCTGTGGGATGCCGCGAACGACCCGGCCGACCCGCTCGACGGGCTGATCGTGCAGACCGCGGGCGAGCTCGACATCCCGTGGGAGATCGTGCACCTGCCCCCGCCCGCCGGCGTCGGGGACGACGGTCGCCCGCGCTTCCTGAGCGCCTACGGGCTCACCCGTTGGGTGTACGACACCGCGCACCCCACGGAACTCGCCGTGGCACCCGACCGGGTGCGCTTCGTGTGCCCCGACTACGCCGACCAGCGGCTGCGGCTCACGCACACCTCCGAGG
>NZ_JBFUCL010000606.1:0-732 GCF_056405255.1 Agromyces sp. P1_H4
CCGTCGCCGTGGCCGAACGACCCGGCTCCGCCCCCGACTCGTTCGCCGACATCCCCGACGATGCCGACGCGCCGCCCGAAGACGAGGAGCCGCCGTTCGATCCGGGGCCGCCACCCGAGATCGATTTCGAGCCCGTGGTGCCCGTGGTGCCCGACGCCGCCCCCGCGCGGCGTGCCCCCCGCAGCAACGCGGCGCGCGGGGCTTCGGCACCGCCGCCGAGCGACGGCATCCAGCGCTACGGCGAGGCCGTGGTGCGCGAGGTCCTCGGAGCGACGTTCCTCGAGGAGGTCGAGGCGCCCGCGCGCCCCGGCTTCGGGGAACGGGGGTAGCGCGTGTACGAGGGCATCGTCCAAGAACTCATCGACGAACTCGGTCGCCTCCCCGGCATCGGGCCGAAGTCGGCGCAGCGCATCGCGTTCCACATCGTGCAGACCGAGCACTTCGACGTGTCGAGGCTCGCCGAGATCCTGACGGAGGTGCGCGACAAGGTGCGCTTCTGCGAGATCTGCGGCAACGTCTCCGAGCAGGCCACCTGCTCCATCTGCCGCGACCCGCGGCGCGACCCCGCGCTGATCTGCGTGGTCGAGGAGGCGAAGGACGTCGTCGCGATCGAGCGCACCCGCGAGTTCCGCGGGCTCTACCACGTGCTCGGCGGAGCGATCAGCCCGATCGACGGCATCGGTCCCGACGAGCTGCGCATCCGCCAGCTCATGCAGCGGCTCGCCGACGGCA
>NZ_JBFUCL010000607.1:0-718 GCF_056405255.1 Agromyces sp. P1_H4
GGGGAGATCAACGCCGGGGCGCGCGGCCGTGGCCCGCTCGACGAAGAGCTCGACGGCCGGGCCGGCGGCATCCGACGCGAGGGGCTCGAGCGGATAGACCTGTTCCGCGCCGATCGTGAGCGGGCTGCGGCTCGTCGCGACGATCCGAAGGCTCGGGAGCGACGCGAGYAGGTCGGCGGCCCACCGCGCCGCGCCGTCGATGACGTGCTCGCAGTTGTCGAGCACGAGGAGTGCCGGGCCCTCCTCGAGGCGGGCGAGGATGCGRTCGCGCACGTCGAGCGCGCCCTCGGCGATGCGGCGGTTGCTGGACGCCTCGCGGACGCCGAGCGTCGACGCCAGGGCGAGCACCACGTCGTCGTCGGTGCGCACGCTCGCGAGTTCGACGACCACGACGAGCGGCACCCTCGCCCGCCCGGCGACCTCCTGCGCGAGTCGGGTCTTGCCGAGTCCTCCGGCGCCGAGCACGGTCACCAGCCGGTGTCGTTGCAGGAGCCGCTCGATCGCCGCGACGTCGTCGTTGCGCCCGAGGAGCGGGTTCGACCCGGCCCGGACGCCGATGCGGGTCGTCGATCCCCGAGGCGCGTCGCCGTCGTCACGCAGCAGGAGCGCGTTGAGCTCGACGAGCTCGGCCGATGGCGAGACGCCGAGCTCGTCGGCGAGCCGCTCGCGGAACGCGCCGTACTCCGCGATCGCGTCGACGCGGTGACCGGATGCCGCG
>NZ_JBFUCL010000608.1:0-710 GCF_056405255.1 Agromyces sp. P1_H4
TGGCCGAGGATGTCGAGCACCAGTTCTGGTACAACATGCACACGGGCGAGGTCGAGCAGGGCTTCCAGTCGCCGGCGGTCGATCGCGTGGGGCCGTTCGAGACCCGCGCCGAGGCCGAGCGGGCGCTCGAGATCCTGCGTGCGAACAGCGCGAAGTGGGCTGAGGAAGAGGCCGAGGACCGCTGATCCTCTGCGCGCCGAAGAGTCGGCCGGCAGGCCGCGAGAGCGCAGCCGCTACTCGTAGCTGTGCTCGGCGTTGGGGTAGCTGCCCGACTCCACGTCCGCCCGCCACGCCTTCGCGGCGCCGCTCAGGATGCCCGACAGGTCGGCGTACTGCTTCACGAACTTCGGCACGCGCCCGATCGTGAGCCCCGCCCAGTCGGTCCAGACGAGGAGCTGGCCGTCGGTGTGCGGGCCGGCGCCCACGCTGATCGTGGGGATGTCGAGCAGCTCGGTGACCTGACGTGCCGCATCGGCCGGCACCATCTCGAGCACGACCGCGAACGCCCCGGCGTCCTGTACGGCCCTGGCATCGGCGAGCAACTGCTTCACGCCCTCGCCGCGGCCCTGGATGACGTGCCCGCCGAGGCCGTGCTCGCTCTGCGGCGTGTAGCCGATGTGCGCCATGACGGGGATGCCGGCGCCGACGATGCGCCGGATCTGCTTGTGGCYGYGTTCGCCGCCCTCGAGCTTCACGGCGTGGGCGCCCGT
>NZ_JBFUCL010000609.1:0-701 GCF_056405255.1 Agromyces sp. P1_H4
CGCGCGGCGTCGCCTCGCGGCATCCTGGGCGGAGCAGCACGACGGGGCCTCCGCGCCGAAGTGGCTCACCCAGGTGCTCGACCCCGACACGCTCACCGTGGGGTTCGCGCGACGCGTGCCGACGTACAAGCGCCTGACGCTCATGCTGAGCGACCCCGATCGGCTGAAGTCGATCCTGACGAACCCCGATAGACCGGTGCAGTTCGTGATCGCCGGCAAGTCGCATCCGGCCGACGACGAGGGCAAGCGGCTCATCCAGCAGCTCGTGCAGTTCGCGCAGCAGCCCGAGCTGCGCGACCGCATCGTGTTCCTGCCCGACTACGACATGGGCATGGCCGAGCTGCTCTACCCCGGCTGCGACGTGTGGCTGAACAACCCGTTGCGACCGCTCGAGGCGTGCGGTACCTCGGGCATGAAGGCGGCCATGAACGGCGCCCTGAACCTGTCGATCCTCGACGGCTGGTGGGCCGAGTTCGCGGGCGACGACTACGGCTGGGTGATCCCGTCGGCGGATGCCGCGGGCGACGCCGGCGAGCGTGACGCCCTCGAGGCGGCCGCCCTCTAYGAACTGCTCGAGCACCGTGTYGCCACCCGGTACTACGAGCGCGACGCCGACGGGGTTCCCGTGGAGTGGGTGCGCCGCGTGCGGCAGACGCTCGCGGTGCTCGTGCCGCAGCTCGGCGCAGATCGCATGGTGCGGC
>NZ_JBFUCL010000610.1:0-690 GCF_056405255.1 Agromyces sp. P1_H4
GAGCCGACCGCTCGCCGTCGTGCACGCGGCATCCGTCGACGAGGTGCAGGCCGTGCTGCGCCTCGCCCACGAGACGCGCACGCCGGTCGTGCCGCGCGGCGCCGGCACGGGCCTGGCAGGCGGCGCGATCGCGAGCCCCGGCGCGATCGTGCTCGACGTCTCGCGGATGAACCGCATCCTCGAGGTCTCCGAGGCGGACGAGCTCGCCGTCGTCGAACCGGGCGTGCTCAACGGCGACCTCAACGACGCGCTCGCGCCGCTCGGCCTCTGGTTCGCGCCTGATCCGGCGAGCCGGGCGATCTCGTCGATCGGCGGCAACATCGCCACGAACGCCGGCGGCCTGCTCTGCGCGAAGTACGGCGTGACCCGGGAGGCGGTGCTGGGCCTGGCCGTCGTGCTCGCCGACGGCCGGTTGCTGCGCACGGGCCATCGCACCGTGAAGGGCGTCACGGGCTACGACCTCACGGCCCTCCTCACCGGGTCCGAGGGCACCCTCGGCGTCATCGTCGAGGCGACGGTGCGGCTGCGTCCCATCGTGCCGGGCGAGGTCGTCACCGTCGCCGCGGCGTTCCCGGGCGTCGAGGCCGCCGCCGCGGCATCCGCTGCCGTCACCGCCGCCCGCATCCGCCCGGCGGTGCTCGAGCTCATCGACGCCGCCGCGCTCGCCCGCATCGCCGCGCACCTCGGCGA
>NZ_JBFUCL010000611.1:0-669 GCF_056405255.1 Agromyces sp. P1_H4
GCGGCGGGCGCCTCCGCGGGCTGGTCGGCGGGCGCTGCCGGCGCCGCGAACGGAGCGTCTGCGGTGGGCGCGTCTGSCGTCGGCGCCTCGTCGACGGACGGCGCGTCCGCGACGGGCACGTCGGCGACGGGAGCGTCGGCGACGGGAGCGTCGGCGACGGGAGTCTCGGCCACGACGGCCGAGGCGCTCGCCTCGGCGGAGGCGTCGGCGGTGACGTCACCGTCCTGGTGGGCGGAGATCAACTCCACGAGTTCTCCCTTTCGGCGCTTCGAAGCACCCACGATGCCGAGGGAGAGGGCGAGCTCCTGGAGCTCGGCCACCTTCAGGGCGCTCAGGCGGGTGCGGTTCGCCACGCTCGCGTCGGCGTGGTCGGTTGCGTTGGTCACTGGGTATGTTCCTTTCCCCTGGTCGCGAGAGTTGCCGACCCAGGAGAGCTTGATCGCCGGCACGAGCGATGTCGGTGCGCGGTGGCGCAGACATGCGCGAGAGCGAAAGCAATGGATTGCTGGGAATTGCACGATGCGGCCGGGAACGCGATACTTTGYGTCGCCTGCCGGGTGCGATCCAATCCTAACACCGAACGGAACCCGTTTCCGACGCACGACGCGCGGTGTGGAAAGCGGATGCCGCGGGCGCCGCGCCGACTCAGCGCGCGGCGTCGGTCACGGT
>NZ_JBFUCL010000612.1:0-651 GCF_056405255.1 Agromyces sp. P1_H4
TCCGTTGACCACGCGCGGCGTGTACGGCTTCGGCGAGCTGCCCGACCGCATCACGCTCTACAAGAACAACCTGCAGGAGCACAGCGTCGATCTCGAGTCGCTGCGTCGGCGGGTGCGCATCACGCTCGTGCACGAGATCGGGCACTACTTCGGGCTCGACGACGCGCGGCTGCACGAGCTCGGCTGGGCGTAGATCTCCGGTGGGCGTGAGCACGGCGACGGGCACGGATGCCGCGTGCGTGCGGCATCCGTGCCCGTGAAGATCGCCTGCTGCTAGTACCTGGAGATGACCTCGATGCCTGCGACGCCCACGGGGCGGTCGACGTAGCATCCGGCGTCGTAGGCGGCCTGCCAGGCGGACTTCTGCAGCGCCGACGAGTTGTATTCGGCGAACGAGCGGGTGCCAGCGTAGCGGCACAGCTGGTTCCACGAGTTGCGGCCGACGATGCCGTCGGAGACCAGGCCCGTGTAGCTCTGGAAGCGGCGCACGTTCGTGTTGGTGTTGGCGCCGAAGCTGTTGTCGACGACGAGCTGGTAGCCGCCGTAGCTGCCGCCGCGCACGGAGGCGATGCCGTTCAGCATCCGCTGGATGTAGCCGACGCACGTCGAGTAGCCGCCCGACGAGTACTGGTAGGCCGTGCAGCCCTGGCC
>NZ_JBFUCL010000613.1:0-648 GCF_056405255.1 Agromyces sp. P1_H4
GATGCGCCCCGAACGCGCGCGCATCCATCGCGAGCGCCACCCGCTCGGCATGCCGGATGGCGCTCGCGAGCAGCGGGATCGCGTACCCGGTCGCCCGCCGAAGCGCGGCGATCGGACCGCGTCCGCGGTCGGCGCCGCGGACCCGGTGCGCGGCACGGATGACCTCGAGCTCGTGTCCGAACCGCGGCACGAACCGCAGGGCCGCGAGCGCGGTGTATCCGACCCGGTAGGGCACGCGCAGGTTCTGCACGAGCGCCCGCACGAGCTCGGGCCCGGTCGTGGTGAGGCCCGCGATGAGCGTCAGCATGAGGATCGCGGCGATCCGCAGGGCGGTCGCCACGCCGATCAGGTAGGCGCCGAGCGTGAACGTCCAGTCGCCGACCTCGATCAGCACGACGGATGCCGCGGGGCCGGCGGTGTCCACGCGGGCCGGGTCCACCCACAGCCCGAGGCTCAGCCCGAGCAGCGCCACGCCCACGGGCGTCGCGATGAGCAGCACGGCCACGACGCGCCCGGACAGGCGAGCGCCGACGAGGAGCAGCACCAGCCCGAGCATGGTGAAGGCGAGCGGGATCGCGAGGCCGCGCGTGAAGAGCAGCGCGACGATCGCCGGCAGGGGCGCGGCGATCTTGGCGATCGGGTTCAGTC
>NZ_JBFUCL010000614.1:0-645 GCF_056405255.1 Agromyces sp. P1_H4
CGGAGGCCGAGGCCGGCGACACGCTGCTCGCCGCGGGCGCCCTCCTGACGCCGCCGCGGGTGGCGCTCATCGCCGCCACGGGCGCCGACGCGATCGGGGTGCGACGCCGCCCGCGCGTCGCACTGGTGCTCACGGGTGACGAGGTCGTCGAGGCCGGAGTGCCGGCGCCCGGCTTCGTGCGCGACAGCTTCCGCGTCGCCGTGCCGGCGGTGCTCGACGAGCTCGGGGCCGAGGTCGTCGCGATCCACCGCGTCTGCGACGACACCGAGGCGACCTTCGCCGCGCTCACCGCCGACGCGGTCGACCTCGTCGTGACCACCGGCGGCACCGGCGGCTCGCACGCCGACCATGTGCGTCGGGCCGTCGAACGGCTCGGCGCCGAGTTCGTGGTGCCGTCGGTCGCGATGCGTCCGGGCGGACCGACGTTCCTCGCGCGGGGCGTAGACCGCCTCGTGCTGGGGCTTCCGGGCAATCCCCTCGCCGCGTTGCTCGGCCTGCTCGCCGTCGGTGGTCCGCTGCTCGAGGCCTGGACCGGCCGCGACCCGGGCACGGCGACCGTCACGGTGTCGGAGCGGCTGGAGGGGCGCGCGGGAACCACCCGCCTCGTTCCCGTGACCGTGGGCGACGGCGTCGCGACCCCGACCC
>NZ_JBFUCL010000615.1:0-645 GCF_056405255.1 Agromyces sp. P1_H4
TCGTCGCCGACTTCGTCGGCACCTCGAACCTGTTCGACGCCGACCGCTCGCGCGACCTGCTCGGGCGGGAGGGCCACCACTCGGTGCGCCCCGAGAAGATGACCGTCACCCGCGACGGGCTTGCCGGGGAGGGCGTCGTGAACCTGCCGGGCACGGTCGTGCAGCCGAAGGTGACTCGGTGCGCCCCGAGAAGATGACCGTCACCCGCGACGGGCTTGCCGGGGAGGGCGTCGTGAACCTGCCGGGCACGGTCGTGCAGCCGAAGGTGCTCCTGCTCGACGAGCCGCTCGGCGCCCTCGACCTGAAGCTCCGCGAGCAGATGCAAGTCGAGCTCAAGGAGATCCAGCGCGACCTCGGCATCACGTTCATCTTCGTGACGCACGACCAGGAGGAGGCGCTCACCCTCTCCGACCGCATCGCGGTCTTCAACGACGGTCGCATCGAGCAGCTCGGCACTCCCGCCGAGCTCTACGAGCGGCCCAGCTCGCGGTTCGTCGCCGACTTCGTCGGCACCTCGAACCTGTTCGACGCCGACCGCTCGCGCGACCTGCTCGGGCGGGAGGGCCACCACTCGGTGCGCCCCGAGAAGATGACCGTCACCCGCGACGGGCTTGCCGGGGAGGGCGTCGTGAACCTGCCGGGCAC
>NZ_JBFUCL010000616.1:0-639 GCF_056405255.1 Agromyces sp. P1_H4
CGCACGGATCCCTTCTGGATCGGCGGCGACGCCAGTCCCGCGGAGCGCCACGAGCAGGCGGTGCGTCGGGCGCGTCGCTACCTCGCGGCCGGGGCCACGGGCGTGTTCGTGCCGGGAACGCTGACCATCGAGCGCATCGCGGCCCTCGCCGACAAGATCCCGGCACCGCTCAACGTGCTCGTGCAGCCGGGCCTGCCGCTCGCCGACCTGGCCGCGGCGCGAGTGGCGCGCGTGAGCACGGGATCACTGCTCCTCCGGGTCGCGCTCGGCGCCATCGGAGCAGCCGCGCAGGCGGTGCGGGACGGGGCGTTCACTCCCCCGACCGGCACGCCGACGTACGAACTGGTCGCCTCGATGCCGTGAGGGCAGCGCCGCGTCACTCGGCGTTGCGCGCCCGGCTCGGCTGCACCCGCATCGGCTCCCCCGGCATCTTGGGGAAGTCGGGCGGGAACGGCAGCTCGCCGAGCCCGTCGTCGAGGTCGCGCTGCCACCACTCCAGCAAGGTGGTGAGGCGTCCGGGGTTCGAGCGCATGCCGGCCCAGGGGTCGCCCACGTCACGCAGCCGGTCGGGGATCGTGCGGATCGTGAACCGCGCCGGATCGGCCGTCTCGAGTTCGTCCCATTCGAGCGGGCACGACA
>NZ_JBFUCL010000617.1:0-637 GCF_056405255.1 Agromyces sp. P1_H4
AGCTCGGGGTGCCCGGCGCCAGGGTCGGCGTCGCCGACGGGCCCTTCGCCGCCGAGCAGGCCGCCCGGGCGGCGCGAGGGCCCGCGTCCGTCGAGATCGTCCCGCACGGGGCATCCGCCGTCTTCATCGCCCCGCTGCCGGTGGGGCTCGTGGTCGATCCCCGCACCACGACACTGCTCAACCGGCTCGGCGTGCGCACCCTCGGCGAGTTCGCGGCGCTTCCCGCCGACGACGTGCGCCGCCGGTTCGGGGCCGCAGGGGCGTTCGCGCACGACCGCGCCGCCGGGCGCGAGCAGGCCAGGGTGATCGCCCGCACCCCGCCGCCCGAGTTCGAGGTGGAGCAGCACTTCGAGCCGCCCCTCGACCGCGTCGACCAGCTCGCGTTCGCGTTCCGGGTGCGGGCCGAGGAGTTCATCGAGCGCATGCGGTCGGTGCGGCTCGTGTGCACGGGCCTGCGCATCGAGCTCGACGACGAGGGCGGCGGCCACTCGAGCCGCAGCTGGCTGCATCCGCGGTGGTTCACGCCGGCCGACGTCGTCGACCGCGTGCGGTGGCAGCTGCAGGGCGCCGGCACCGCCGACAGCGGGCTCGCCTCGCCGATCGTGCGGCTGCGGGTCATCCCCGAGCGCATCGACTC
>NZ_JBFUCL010000618.1:0-634 GCF_056405255.1 Agromyces sp. P1_H4
GCGTGGGTCACCGCCCGGGAGCTCGCACGTGCCTCGGTGGCCGGCGCCCCGGGAGCCCTGGCCGTGCCCGTCGAGCTGGCGTGGCTGCCGTGGGCCGCCGGCCTCCTCGCMTTCCTCGCAGTGTGCACGGCGGTCGGCGGCGGTGCCGCGGCATCCGTCGGTCGCCTCGCGTCGCGACCCGGACTCCGGGCGGAGGACGTATGAGCGCGCGGTCGCACCTCTCGACGCCGGGTCTCCTGCGCCGGCAGTTCCTCGCCGGCCCCGGGGCGTCGATCGCGCTCGCCCTGCTCGTGCTCGTCGGTGCCCTGCTGGCGACGGCGGTGCCCCGCGCCGTCGCCGCACTGCACACCGCCCAGCTCGCCGAGCTGCTCGACGGGGTCGCCGCGAACGGGCTCGACCTCACCGCGGAGACGCGGGCGCATCCCGACGTCGGCGCGTCGTCGGGCGGCACCTCCCTCGGCGCCGACGCCGACGCCGTGTGGGGCCGCCAGGAGGAGGCGCTCGTCGGCATCCGCGACGCCCTTCCCCAGCCCCTGCGCGGCATCACCGGCGAGCCGCTCACCGTGCTCACGTCCGGGCCGCTGCGGGCGATGGTCCCGGGTGCCTCCCCGAGCTCGCCCGTGTACCGCATCCT
>NZ_JBFUCL010000619.1:0-634 GCF_056405255.1 Agromyces sp. P1_H4
TTCGTCGACCGCGTCGCGTCGCGGGCGAACGGGCTGCGCGCGAGCCTAGGGGCCGGATCCTCGGCCGACGACGTCGACCGGTTCCTCTCGGCGCTGGCCGGGCTCGTGGCCGACGGACCCGCCCACGCGTACGAGCGCACGCCCGCCGGGTGGTGTCCGCGGGTCGACGACCGACCGCTGCCCGTCATCGGCTGACCAGCGCGTCGGCGCGCTGCGCGTGCCCTGTGCGTCGGCGCGCTGCGCCGTGCCCCGGGGCGTCGTGACCCGCGGCGCCGTGCGCCGCCACGGCACGCGTCCGCGACCCCATTCCGTCTGCGGCGGAAGAGGCGCACACTGGGCGCATGGGATCGATGTCGACACCCATGGAACCGCATGTGGGCGACCGGCTGGAGCGCCGCCACGAGGAACTGCTGCGGCTCGTCTACGGCACGCCCGAGGGGGCGCCCGGCGATGCGGCGGCCGAGCTCGCCGCGGTGGAAGCGGAACTCGCCGAGCGGCTCGGGCCGGCGGACGCCGCGCCAGCCGACGCCGGGCACCCGTACGCCGATCCGTCGGCCGACGGCCCGAGCGACGGATCCGGACCTCCGGCCCCCGTCGCGGCATCCGGTCGCCGACCCCTCGGCAGGGGCCGCGC
>NZ_JBFUCL010000620.1:0-631 GCF_056405255.1 Agromyces sp. P1_H4
CTTCCTGCCGCTGCGCAACGTCGGCGCGGCCTTCCACGCGTCGTCGGCAGGGGTCGCGGCGTCGGGCGACGCGTTCGACCTCCTGGCCGCCGCCGAGCGACCGGCGGACCCTCGCGCGGTGGCCGAGCCGTCCCGGCGGGCCGTCGACGACGCTTCCGTCAGCACCGACGATCGCGGCCTCGTCATCGACGATCTCCGCGTGCGGCGTGGAGACCGGCTGGTGCTCGACGGGTTCCACCTCGCAGTCCGGCCCGGCGAGGTCGTCGCGGTCACGGGGGAGAGCGGATCGGGCAAGTCGAGCCTCCTCGCGGCGCTCCTGGGCTTCGCGGACGCCGACGGACACCTGCGGCTCGACGGGCGACGACTGGACGGCGACCGATCGGGGATCGCCTGGGCGGGGCAGGCGCCGACGCTCCTCGCGGGGTCCATCGCCGCGAACGTGCGACTCGGCGACGAGGACGCCGACCCGCGACTGCTCGGGCGCGCGCTCGGGCTCGCCGGCGTGGAACTGGACCCCGACCGCGTGCTCGGGCCCGACGGCGGCGGCCTCTCGGGTGGCCAGGCGCAACGCGTCGCGACCGCGCGGGCGATCCATCGCCTCCTCGCGCGCGACGGCCGACTCCTGCTGCTC
>NZ_JBFUCL010000621.1:0-628 GCF_056405255.1 Agromyces sp. P1_H4
CGCTCGTGCGACTGCTCGTGCTCCTCAGGGAGCGACGGACCGACCTCGGCTGGGACCTCAGGGAGCGACGGACCGACCTCGGCTGGGAGGTCGTGGACCTCATCCTCGCAGGGCGCCGCCAGAAGGAGGCGGCCGCCCTCCTCGCCGTGACTCCGGCCGCGGTCAGCGCCCGACTGAAGGCCGCGATGTGGCGCGCCGAGGAGGACGCGCGCCCGGGCCTGGAGCGACTGCTCGCCGAGCTCGACGCGGAATCCGAACGCGCCGCGACGACGTGACCCGCACCGGGAGGTGGAGCGTCGGCATCGGCGTCGGTGACATCCGGCTGCCGCTTCCGGATGCCGCACGCAAGGCCACCGGCACCGCCTTCATCGCCGCGCGCGAGGCCGTGGTCGCTGCGAAGCGCGCCGAGGGTCGCTTCGCACTCCGGGCGGCCGGCGACCCCCCGCGGCCCGCCGCCGACGTGGAGGCGCTCGTGCGACTGCTCGTGCTCCTCAGGGAGCGACGGACCGACCTCGGCTGGGAGGTCGTGGACCTCATGCTCGCAGGGCGCCGCCAGAAGGAGGCGGCCGCCCTCCTCGCCGTGACTCCGGCCGCGGTCAGCGCCCGACTGAAGGCCGCGATGTGGCGC
>NZ_JBFUCL010000622.1:0-618 GCF_056405255.1 Agromyces sp. P1_H4
ACCCGCTCCTGCGCGTTCGCCGCGGCCTGCTCGAGGCGGGCGGTCTCGGCTTCGACGGCCTCCGCCTGCACGCGTGCGCGGTTCAGCCGCTCGGTGCGCTGCGCCAGCTGCGCGTCGAACTCGCGGAGCGCGGCGAGGGCGCGCTTGGACTGGTCCTTCGACTGCTCGAGGATGCCGCGCTGCTCGGTGAGCTCGAACCGGGAGCGCTCGAGCTCGGCCCGCACCTCCTCGAGCCGGGCCCCCGCGCGGTCGCGTTCGGCGATGAGCTCGATGCGGCTCTGCTCGCGTCCGGTACCGCCGCGGATCACGTAGCGCCCGACGACCGTGCCGTCCTTCGTGATGACCGTCACCGGTCCGTCGAGCCGGGCGAGCGCCGGCTCGGCGGCGCGGGCCGCGGCGAGGTCGTCGGCGATGAGCACCTCGGCGAGCAGGGCCACCACGCCGGCAGGGGCGGTCACGACGTCGGATGCCGCGGTCAGGCCGTCGACCGCGTGACTGCCGCGGGCCGCCACGCCGGGATCGGCCATGGCGAGGGCGACGCGTCCGAGCTCGCCGCGCTCGGCGTGCTTCAGGGCCCGGAAGGCGGCCGCCCGGTCGTCGACGAGCACGGCGTCGGCG
>NZ_JBFUCL010000623.1:0-616 GCF_056405255.1 Agromyces sp. P1_H4
AGCGGCAGCCGTTCGAGCAGTCGCCGCACCACGCCGGTCGCGGCATCCGGTGCCCCCGACGGCGACTGCAGCACCTCGCCGACGGCGCCGATCACGACGCCGAGGGCCACGACGAACGCCGGCAGGAGCCCGGCCTGCCACGGGTCGGCCCGCGCGGCGTCGACCCCGGTCGTGAGGGCGAGGATGACGCCGGCAAGGCCGTAGACGACGACCGCCGCGACGCCGCCGCTGAACGAGTGCCCGCCGGCCGCCGAGCGACGACCGATGCGCCGGCCCGCCGCGACCGTGAGCAGCGCGAACCCGAGCAGCGCGATGGTGATGGGGAACGGGTCCCCTACCCCCGGCAGGGCGATGCGCCCGGCCGTCACCGGGTCGAGCTGCACGACGAGGTCGACGCCGTGACCCAGCAGCCAGATGTCGCCTGCCGCCCGGAGGAAGACCGCCGCGTCGACGGTCAGGCCGAAGTGCACGGCCCACAGCAGCATCAGCGGAACGACCGCGATGCCGAGGCAGATGAGCGCTGCGACGGATGCCTCGAGGGCAGCCAGCAGGGCGATCGTCGTGCGTCTCATTCCTCCGGGAGCCTATCCCGGGCGGCGCCGCTCAGTCGTCGCGA
>NZ_JBFUCL010000624.1:0-615 GCF_056405255.1 Agromyces sp. P1_H4
AGAAGCTCGGGCAGAACTTCGTGCACGACGCCAACACGGTGCGGCGCATCGTGCAGACGGCCGGCGTGCAACGCGGCGAGACCGTGCTCGAGATCGGCCCCGGACTCGGATCGCTGACGCTCGGGCTGCTCGAGGCCGGGGCATCCGTGATCGCCGTCGAGATCGACGGCCGCCTCGCCGAGCAGCTGCCGCACACSGTGCGGTTCGTGGCCGAGGTGCTCGGCGACGACCTCGACGAGTTGTGCGCGCGGATCGCGTCGAACACGGTGGCCGTGTACGGCCCGTGGCATGATGAGGCCGTGCGGGAGTCGACGGCGTGAACGCGCACCGGCAWGAGGCCGATGGCGGTGGCGACCCCACGCCGCGCCTGCTCGGCCCCTCCGAGATCCGCGATCTCGCCGAACTGCTCGACGTCACCCCGACGAAGAAGCTCGGGCAGAACTTCGTGCACGACGCCAACACGGTGCGGCGCATCGTGCAGACGGCCGGCGTGCAACGCGGCGAGACCGTGCTCGAGATCGGCCCCGGACTCGGATCGCTGACGCTCGGGCTGCTCGAGGCCGGGGCATCCGTGATCGCCGTCGAGATCGMCGGCCGCCTCGCCGAGCAGCTGCC
>NZ_JBFUCL010000625.1:0-613 GCF_056405255.1 Agromyces sp. P1_H4
GAGCTGGACCGCGGCGACCACCATGAGCGCCGCGAACAGGCGCGCCGACCATTCGGGGGAGAGGAGGAACGCGATCGCGACGCCGCCGAAGGAGGCGACGGTCGCCGGGATGCCCACGGCCAGCCCGACCCGCAGGTCGACGATGCCGGCCCGCGCGTTCGACACGGTGCCGCTCACGGCGGTCGGGATCATGACTGCGAGGGACGTGCCCTTCGCGACCAGGTCGCTCATGCCGAAGAACGCCACGAACGCGGGCACCATGATGATGCCGCCGCCGACCCCGAAGAGTCCCGACGCGATGCCGATCACGAGGCCGAGGGCGACCATGCCGATGACGGGCAGCACGTCGAGCTCGATGCGTTCGCCGCGCACGGGCGCGCAGCATCCAGGTGCCGATCCACGAGCCGACGATGCCGCCGACGGCGACGATGAGCGCGACGACGAGGTCGATCTCGCCGTTCGCGAAGTACGTGATGGAACCCGCGACGGCGGCAGGCACGATCGCGGCGAGCGAGGTCGCCGACGCGCGGCGCTGGTCCATGCCGGCGAACGTGATGAGGAGCGGCACCATGAGGATGCCGCCGCCGACGCCGAACGCCCCCGAGAGCAGGCC
>NZ_JBFUCL010000626.1:0-609 GCF_056405255.1 Agromyces sp. P1_H4
TCAGGCCGATGACCTCGAACTCGGGCTTGTTGGGGTACGCGCCCGTGGAGAGTACGCGCCCGTGGAGACGCGCTTCACGACCCCCTGCTTCGTGCCGAGGGCGATCGAGCGATCGCCGTCGAGCGAGACGAGTGCGAGCACCTTCTCGTCGCGGTTCGGCGACCCGGGGTCGTCGCCGACCCGGGGTCGGTGCCGAGCAGCGTCTCGTTGCTCGCGGCCACCGTCACCACGACCGCATCGTCGGCCGCGTCGGTGGGAAGGCTCGTGAAGTGGACGACGTGGGAGCCCGCGGCGAGGTTGATGCCCGCCATGCCGCCGGCGGGGCAGCCCTGCGGACGCACGCTTGACGCGGGGAACCGCAGCAGCTGCGCGTCGGATGCCACGAACACGAGCTCGTCGGACTCGTCGCCCTGGACCGCGCCGACGACCTCGTCGCCGGCCTTCAGGCCGATGACCTCGAACTCGGGCTTGTTGGGGTACGCGCCCGTGGAGACGCGCTTCACGACCCCCTGCTTCGTGCCGAGGGCGATCGAGCGATCGCCGTCGAGCGAGACGAGTGCGAGCACCTTCTCGTCGCGGTTCGGCAGCGCGAGGTAGTCGCCGACCCGG
>NZ_JBFUCL010000627.1:0-601 GCF_056405255.1 Agromyces sp. P1_H4
CGTCAGTCCAGGCGGGCGCGGAAGCAGCGGGTCAGGTAGGGGACCGCGAGGTCCTCGGCCCCCGCGAGGTCGGGGTGGGTGGCGAGCAGCGTCTCGAGGGCGGCGATCGTGGCCGCCTGCTCCTCGGCCGGCGCCGTGATGAAGTAACTGCGCGACCGCACGAGGTCGAGGAACCGCGCGCGCGACATCCGCTCGCTCCACTGCACCGTGTGCTCCTCGATCTCGCCGAACGGCGGCCCGATCTGTACGTAGCTCTCGAACGTGGCGCTCGCGTCGTGGCGCTCGTGCATGATCTCGCCGGCCTGCCGCAGCCAGTCGACGCTGGTGTCGCGGCTGTTCCAGACGAGGCCGAGCACGCCACCGGGCTTCAGCACACGAGCGATCTCGGGCACCGCACGGTCGGGCTGGAACCAGTGCCAGGCCTGGCCCGCGACCACCGCGTCGACTGCGTCGTCCTCGATGGGGATGTCCTCCGCCGTGCCGAGGATGCGGGGCACTCCCGGCACGGCGACCTCGAGCTCCTCGAGCATCTCCTCCACCGGGTCGACCGCGATGACCTCGCGGTCGAGCGCGACGAGCGCCTCGGTGAGCTTGCCCGTGC
>NZ_JBFUCL010000628.1:0-587 GCF_056405255.1 Agromyces sp. P1_H4
CCTGGTGCTCCTCGCGTTCGGCGAGGCCAAGGCGCACGCGGTCGCGGCCGCGGTCGAGGGCCCGGTGTCGGCGAGCCAGCCGGGCTCGGCGATCCAGCTGCACCCGCACGCGACGGTCATCGTCGACGAGGCCGCGGCGTCCGAGCTGCAGAACCTCGACTACTACCGGCACGCCTGGGCGCACAAGCCCGGCTGGCAGGGCATCTGATCCACGCCGACTGACACGGCGAGCGGATGCCGCGAGCCCGCGTCGTGCCCCGGATGCCGCCTCCCCGCGGCATCCGTCGGTCTGCGGCCGTCAGTGGGGGAGCACCTCGGGCAGGGCTGCGAGGAACGCCTCCTCGTCGAAGCCCGGCACGATCGCCCGCTGGATCATGAACCCGGGTGCGATCCCGACCATGACCGGGGTGACTCGCGTCGCCCATTCACCGGGGTCGCCGTCGACGCGGCCCGGCTCGGCCGACGCCCACTCGACGAGCCGCTGTCGCACCGTCTCGCGCACCCGCTGCAGCACGGACTGCACGAGCTCGCCGATCTCGGGATCGATCGCGGCCTCGGCCCACAGCTGCACGATCACGTGGCCGAAC
>NZ_JBFUCL010000629.1:0-581 GCF_056405255.1 Agromyces sp. P1_H4
GCGGCATCCGGGTGCTCCTCGGGGTGCCCATCGCGATCGTGAGCACCGTGGCAGTCACGCTCGGCATCGCCCAGCCGGCCGACGCGGCACCACCGCAGGTCAAGCGGCAGGCGAAGCCGAGGGCCCAGGGCGCCGACGTGCACCGGGTGGTGAGGGCCACCGCCGCAGCGCAGGCACCCGGCGAGTACGTCGTCGCGGAGGGTGACACCATCAGCGGGATCGCCGAGCGATTCGGCCTCGCGACCGCCGAGGTGCTCGCGGCGAACGGACTGGGGTGGTCGAGCCTGATCTTCCCCGGCCAGCGACTGGCGTTGCCCGGCGGCCTCGCGCCCGATGCGGTCCCGGCGCCGATCGCCGTCGCCCCTGAGATCGCCCGCCACGTCGTGGCGGAGGGAGACACGGTCAGCGGCATCGCCGCCGCGTACGGGCTGACGCTGGCGGACGTCCTCAGTGCCAACGGGCTCAGCTCGTCGAGCCTCATCTTCCCGGGTCAGGCGATCGTGCTGCCGCTCGCCGGTCCGGCCGGCGAGGCGGCGCCACCCGCGGCAGCGCCGTCCCCGGCACCCGCTCTCCCTCCGGAC
>NZ_JBFUCL010000630.1:0-570 GCF_056405255.1 Agromyces sp. P1_H4
TCCGCCGTGCCCGTCGCCGCGGCCGACGGGCACGCGGGCGGAGTGGGGTCGGTCGGGCATGCGGGCCACGCCGGGCATGCCGCGCTGACCCAGCCCATCGCCATTCCGGCGGGAGTCGCACTCGACCACGGCCACGCCTGGATGCCGCTCGCCCACCTGGTTGCAGCGGCGATCACGGTGCTCGCGCTGGTGGGCGCGTACCGCGCCGTCGCGGCCGTCGCCGGCGCCGTGCTCGCGCTGGTGCGCCGGCTCACGAGCCTTCCCGTGCCCGTCGACGCGCGGCCGCGCCGGCAACCCGCCGATGCCGCCGTGCGCCGCCTGCTCGGCCTGCCCCTCCTCGCCTCGATCGGGTCCCGTGGTCCCCCGGTCGCCGCGGTGGCGGCCTGAACCGCCGACGACTCCGAATCACTTCCCGGATGCCGCATCCGCGCGCCCGGACACGACCACGAAAGACCTCCACATGCGTATCGCACGCCTCTCCGCCGTCGGCCTCGCTGCCGGCGCCGCCCTCACCCTTGCCGCGGTGCCGCTCGCCGCGAGCGCCCACGTCAGCGTCACGCCGAGCAGCAC
>NZ_JBFUCL010000631.1:0-562 GCF_056405255.1 Agromyces sp. P1_H4
CGGCTGGGCCTAGTCGGTCGTCGCGGTCGTGATGTGGGCGGCGAGCGCGCTCGTGGGGACGACGGCGGCGAGCGCGGCAGCGCCGTCGAGCGGATGCGCCTCCGCCACCCGCACGTCGGCCCCGGGCAGTGCCTCGTGCACGGCCGCCGAGAACGCCTCGGCGAGCACGGCTCCCCCGAACACGCCGCCGACCGCGCGGACGCGGGGCGCCGCGGCATCCGCTTCGCCCACTCGTCGAAGACCGGCGATGACGGATGCCGCGAGCTCACGAGCCCCGGCCGTCACGATCGCCAGCGCGACCACGTCGCCATCCGCCGCCGCCTCGGCCACGGGGCGGGCGTAGGCGGCGATGCGCCCGACGCGCTCGGGGTCGGACTGCAGTTCGATGTACGCGCGCTCGAGGTCGGGGAAGTCCGCCACCACGACCTCGGTCAAGGCGGTGGGCCCGCCGCGGCCGTCGTGCGCGCGCATGACCGCGTCGAGCGCGGCGCGCCCGAGCCAGTAGCCGCTGCCCGCGTCGCCCATGAGGTAGCCCCAGCCGTCGACGCGCGCGATGTCGCTG
>NZ_JBFUCL010000632.1:0-555 GCF_056405255.1 Agromyces sp. P1_H4
GTGTAGCCGAGGCGTGCCGCGAGGCCCGGCACGCCCTCGCGCTCGACGATGCCGTCGGCGATGAGCCGCATGGCACGCGCCGCGAGGTCGTCGCGGAGGTCCCACTGAGGGGACCCGGGCACCGCATCGGGCAGGCACCGCTTGCAGGCGCGCAGCCCCGCCTCGTGTGCGGCGGCGGCGGTGAGGTAGAAGCTCACGTTCGACGGCTTCGGCGCGACGGCCGGGCAGCTCGGGCGGCAGTAGATGCCGGTGGAGTGCACGCCGGTGATGAACTGGCCGTCGAACCGTGCGTCGCGGGCCTGCATCGCCCGGTAGCGCTCGGCGAACACCGGGTCGGCGAGCGGGTCGGCGGCGGCGCGTCCGACGGTGCGGGCCGGGCTCGCGATGGTGGCGGGATGGGGCGTCATGCATCCAGCCTCGCACGCACGGCCGACATCGACCGGCGGGAATCGGACATGGCCGCGTCGCCGGTCAGCCGGCCGTTGAGGCTAGCGTGGAGGGATGCCCCAGGACCTGCTCGACCGCCTCCGGGACGCCCTCGGGGCATCCGTCACC
>NZ_JBFUCL010000633.1:0-519 GCF_056405255.1 Agromyces sp. P1_H4
ATCCCGAGGAGGAGCGCGGCGCCGGCCGCGGCGGCGGCGACCAGTCGGACCCGGCGCGAGTCGGGCTTCGGCGTCGGCGTGGGCCCGGGCGGGGCGGCGGGGATTCCCGGGATGTCCGCCGCGTCATCCGGGTCGTCCGCGGACTTCGGCAGGATGAACAGGCGGGTGTCGTCGCCGCGCAGGCAGAGCACCGGCGTCACCCACTCGAGCGTGTCCCGACCGAGGCCGAGGATCGCGATCCGGCCGCTGACCACGGCCTCGTCGATGCGACGGCCGTAGGCGAGCGCCGAGTAGAAGCCCTGCGAGAACGCGACCGCCGCCGCGTCGCTGATCGTGAACTGCATCGCGGCGACGGCGTTGATGCCGCTGTTGACGAGCGCGGCGGCCGTGCCGGAGTACAGCTCGTTCGTGCTCCCGGCGCCCGACATGCACGAGTTGATCACGACCAGTCGGGGGGTCGGCTCGGCCTCGTCGAGCAGGTCGGCCAGCGCCGACGCGTCGACGTACTCCGCCCGCCCG
>NZ_JBFUCL010000634.1:0-506 GCF_056405255.1 Agromyces sp. P1_H4
ACCCACACCCAGCGCGGACGATGCTCGGCCTCGAGCCGGCGCATCACCTCGGGCAGGTTCTCGTCGCCGCCGACCGTGATCGGCTCCGACCGACGGTCGGGGTCGATGAGGACGACGCGACCCGACTCCCCCGCTGCGACGACCACCTGCACCTCCCCATTCTCGTGGGCGCCGGTGACATGACCGGCTCACGCGCACGCCGATGTCGGCGGCGACCGTCACGATGGAGCCATGGAACGGCGAGACGGGCGAGCATGGTCGCGGTGAGCTTCCGGTGCGGGCACGGTGCCGGCGTCGACGATCCGGGCGCGGTGCGGCTCGGCCGCGTGTGCCCGCTCTGCATGCTCATCGACGAGACGCATCGCAGCCGCGGCGAGCTGCTCGGCCGGGTCGCTCCGGCGCAACGACGCGCGCTCGCCCACGAGACGCGCGTGGGCGCCGCATACGAC
The DNA here is from genome assembly GCF_056405255.1 of Agromyces sp. P1_H4. Classification (NCBI taxonomy): domain Bacteria; kingdom Bacillati; phylum Actinomycetota; class Actinomycetes; order Micrococcales; family Microbacteriaceae; genus Agromyces; species Agromyces sp. P1_H4. Next base: position 450 of record NZ_JBFUCL010000634.1, read on the forward strand.
TGGCGGTGCGCTCGCGGCCACGATCGCTACACGGCCTCGGTGCGCGAGGTGCTCACC
>NZ_JBFUCL010000635.1:0-505 GCF_056405255.1 Agromyces sp. P1_H4
GTGTGGCACGTCGCCGGGCCCGAGCGCTCCTACTCGGCGACGCATCGCCGCGAGGCGTGGGAGCAGACCCTGCGCGCCCATGGCGCCGAGGTGCCCGCCGCGCTCGTCGGCGACTGGTCGAGCGAGTCGGGCCACGCGATCGGGCTCGAGCTGGCGAAGGACCCCGAGGTCACGGCGATCTTCACCGCCAACGACCAGATGGCCCTCGGCGTGCTCCGCGCCATGCACGAGTCAGGACGGGCGGTGCCCGCAGAGGTCAGCGTCGTCGGGTTCGACGACATGGAGGAGTCGCGCAGCTTCTGGCCGCCGCTCACCACCGTGCGGCAGTTCTTCGGCGAGGTCGGGCGTCGCTCGGTCGAGGCGCTCCTCAGCGAGGTCGAGTCGGGCGAGCGCGAGGGCAGCACGCTCGTGGCGACCGAGCTCATCGTGCGCGAGAGCACCGCTCCCCCGCGCGCCTGAGCCGCGCCGTTCCGTGCACGCGCGCTGGGCGTCGAGTGGATGCCGA
>NZ_JBFUCL010000636.1:0-505 GCF_056405255.1 Agromyces sp. P1_H4
GCGCCCGGTCATCCTCGCCGGCGGGGGAGTGCGCCGCTCGCAGGGCGGCCGCGCCGCGCTCGTGCGGCTCGCCGAGGCCCTGGACGCCCCCGTCGTCTCGACCGTCGGCGGCAAGGGCGCGATCCCATTCGACCACCCGCTGTCGGCGGCATCCTGGATCGAGGACCGCCACACCACCGACCTGCTCGAGCAGGCCGACGTGCTGCTCGCCGTCGGCACCGCCGTGGGCGAGGTCACGAGCAACTACTTCACGTTCGCGCCGCGCGGCCGGCTCATCCAGGTCGACGCCGAGGCCCGCGTGCTGGGCTCGAACTTCCCGGGCCTCGGCATCCACGCCGACGCCGCACTCGCGCTGTCGGCCATCGCCGACCGGCTCCCGGCACGGCGCGAGGAGGAGCCCAGAGCCGAGCGACCGGATGCCGCGGCGGACCGCCGCGCGTCCGGCGCTCGGGTCGCCGCACGCCTCCGCGCCGACGCCGAGGCCCGCCTCGCCGCCCAGGATCTC
>NZ_JBFUCL010000637.1:0-501 GCF_056405255.1 Agromyces sp. P1_H4
GCTCCTCCGGGCGGGCGGGGGCTCGGGCGCGCCGCGTCAGCCGCCGACGTGCGGCCCGAGGTGCTGGTGCACCGAGGAGATGACGACCGAGCCCTCGCCGACGGCGGAGGCCACGCGCTTCACCGACCCGCGGCGCACGTCGCCCACGGCGTACAGGCCGGGCACCGATGACTCCAGCGGCGTCGGGCCGCGGCCGCCGTCCCCGAGCCACGCGCCGGGCCCGCCCTCCTCGGCGACCTCGACCCCGGTGATGACGGAACCCCACTGGTCGCGGAGCACCTCGGGGGGCAGCCACTCGGTGTGCGGCCGGGCGCCGATCGTGATGAAGACGGCATCGGCGCGCTGCGGCATCCGCTCGCCCGTGTCGGTGCGCTCGAGCACGACGTGGTCGAGCCGGCTGGGATCGTCGGCGGCACCGGCATCCACCACCTTGGTGTGCGTGATCAGGCCGACGCCCGCCGCGTCGAGCTCCTCGATGAGATAGCTCGACATGCTCTCGGC